>VFZK01000158.1 GCA_016871215.1 Acidimicrobiia bacterium
AAATCAATCTCCAGGGCCTGCTGTCCGATCTTGCGCTCCAGTTCAGCCACACGCCCTTCTTCCCACCGCCGCTGACCTGACCCTGAAAACGCGTTCCCCGGACCTTGCCGAAACTCCTGCCGCCAGCGATCCAGCATATTCGGATTTATCTCAAATGCCCGCGCCACCTCTCCAACCAACGATCCTCGCTCCAATCTCTGCAACGCCGCCAGCTTGAACTCTCTGCTAAACTGCCTCCGAGACAAACTCATGATGCATTCCTCCATTCGCTGAATTCTGCATCTTAACCGTTTGTCTCACTTTTGGGGGCAAGTCCAACTCGTCCTGAAGGCCTCTGACCCTCTTCTTCGCCAGAAGTTGCTTTTCCTGAAGAAGCAGCGGTGAGCGTCAGGCTCTACTTTGACGTTCACGTGCGTCGTGCCGTCACTGTGGGACTGCGGATCCGCGGTGTCGATGTCGTCAAGGCCTAGGAGGACGGTGCCGGAGACTTGGAAGACGCGGCTCTTCTTGACCGTGCTTGCGACCTCGGACGCCTTCCCTTTACGCAAGACGATGATCTGTTGCACGAAGCGACGCGCCGCCAGCCGACCGGAGAATCGTTTGCTGGTTTGATCTATGCCACCAACTCAACGTGACAATTCGCCAATGCATCACTGACCTGGAACTGATTGCCAAGGCCTCGGATCTCGATGAGTGGAAGGGGCATGTGGCGTACTTTCCACTGAAATGATCGGGATGGCTGGGTCCGCGGGGTTCCTCTTCAGCCCGCGCGTTAGCAAGGACTCGACCTCGACTCAAGGATTTACGAGATTTCGACGGGATCCAGAAGCTGAGAAGCGCGCTGCAAACCCTGCAATTGACGCTGAGATCAACGGGCTGGTTCCGCGCTGAACTCCGTCAGCTCTGGCGGTGGCAATCGCAGGAGCGGGAGGGCTGCGCCTGCGCCTACAAGCGAGTTTAGCGCAGGCTTGGCTTACTGGATGAGGTCCTTTCGGCTCGGCCGCAATTTCTGGAAGTCCGCACCGGAGATGATGTAGTACCAGTCCGCAAAGCGGTTTCGCAGTTCCCGCTCAAGGGTTGGACCGCGGCCGCTCGCCGGCAGGCCACCGGAGTACTTCTCTGCTCGTTCTTCGTTATAGCCAACCGTGATGAACAGGTAGCGACGCTCACCTTCTCCCTTCGGTTGGGAAGCGGGTTTCCCGGCGGCTGGCGTCTCTTTCTGGCCTTCGGGCGGAGGGGCGGGTCCTGTGGTGCCACCGGAAGCGACTTCGCCAAAACGCAACGAATAAAGTAATCCGTTGGCGGTTTCGACAGTCACTTCGCCTTCGTTCGAGAGAAGCTGCCCTCGCGGCGTCACGAAAAATCCCTTCTGGCGAAGGGACAAAATGGAATCGGGCGAGAGGCGAATGCCTTCCGGCGTTTTCAGATCCTGTGAAAGACCCAGTGGTTTGGCCTGAACATCGACGATCCGCAGCGAGTCCAAAGCCTGGAGCAGTCCGTCCATCTTACTCTTTTTCGGCGATCCGCCTCCCTCAGCGATCCATTTCCCGTCCTCGCGAGTCAGAACGATGGTTTCTCTGTTCTCCACCAAACCGAAGGTTTCGTTGATCGAATAGAGGCGAATGCCAATCTTGCGAATATCGGCCGCCGAGAGTTTTAGCAGGTCGGTTTCGATCCAATCCTGGAAGCGGGCGGAAGCGTCTGCATCGGTTTTGACGGCGTACGTTCTGCGCTGTCCAGGCAACCGCAGGTAACGGAATCCCGCCTTCGCTTCCACGGGTTTTCCGATGACAAAATCGGCCAGCGTTGCGTTGCTGGCATCGCGAAGTGTCACGCGCTTGCCGCGTCCGACTAAGCTTGACACTTTGGCATCCAGCGGATCGATGACGCCGAAGCGCGCATGGTCGTCAGCGCGGTCGGAGACGATGGCATCTTTGCGTAAGTCGATCAAAGCCGCGGCCGTGCTGGCCAGCCGCTGCTCGGCATCGGCCGGATAACCGAAATGCGAAGGGATAACCCACCGGTTCCTGCGGAACTCTACCTTCAAAGGTCGCGCTGTCGCGGTGGCCTCGTCGTAATCGATGACCTCCATCATCTTGGGCGCTTGCGGGTCCGTGAAGGCTGGATAGAAGAGTTGTCCTTCGTCGTTGAGCGCTTGCGGGCTCTGAGGGGCGTTATCGAAACGCAGAGCCGCCGCGACGAGCAAGGCAGCCACAAGGCAAAAGAGGAAGGTTTTGAGGAGTTCCTTCATAGCAGGCGATTGGCGTCTGCTCGACCTGTCCACTGGCTGGAAGCTCGTGCATCTTGCACATGCGGGGCTGGAAATGTAGACATTCCGGCGACAGGCTTTCCACCTGACTGGCAGAGCAACCGTCCCGCGCGGCGATAGAGCTTTCACTTCACGGAAGCGTCACTCGAAAGCCTACTCTTTGTCCTCCGAAAAGTAATACCCTGGCCAATTGTCCGTGCGGAACGGCGAGGCAGGCGAATCGGTCGCACCGTAAAGATTGCATTCAGGGTTGTCAGCCCAGCCATAGCGGACTGCCATAGGTTGGCTCACGTTCGGACTGGAAACAACCACAGTTTTTCCTTCAATCCTGCGTTCACCCGGATCCGCTTACCCCCAAACGACCAACGGCAACTGCTGCGAAACAGTTTGGCTGAAGAAGAAAAAGAATCACAGCCAGGAACCGCGCCTACGCTGACGCCTTCGCTGCTTGACGAAGATGTACAAGCCTATCACAGGAAGAAGGGAGGGATGTGAAGCTTCGCGCGGGACGCAGGCGCGCTCGGGGTGCGACGGTTGGGCCTGCGGGTGAGTAAACACTGCGACCCGATTTCGCGTTCAGCGTATCGAGCTCCAGTGGGCCAGGGTACCGAGGAAAACTCTGGGAGCGCCCCGGTCTGCATCCTCCTTTCACTACATAGAACGCGAAGAGGGCGCTGAACAACGAATTCAATTCTTAGCGCTTGGTACCGCCGCCGTGGGCGCAGCAGGCTTGTCCGCAGCCGCTTTTTCTGGCGGGGCCAGCAGTGCGTCGATCTGCGCTTTGAACGACGCGAAGGGCTGAGCCCCGCTGAGGAAGCGGACCGTTCGCACTTTGGAGCTGGCCGGATCGGTCGTTGCCAGGAAGAATCCCGGCGTTCCCGTGATCCCTGCCTTTTGCGCCTGAGCCATGTCTTTGCGCACTTCAGGCGCGTACTTGCCGCTGTTGAGGCAGCCTTCGAACTGCTCAGCGTTCAATCCAACCACCTCCGCGTGAGTCTTCCAAGTGTCAAGCGTCTTCTGGTTCTCGAACATCTGGTTTTTCATCTCCCAAAACTTCCCCTGCTCGGCTGCACAGTGGCCCGCCTCAGCTGCTTTGAAGGCCTGCTTGTGGATTGCCTCTAGCGGGAAATCCATGTGCACATACTTCAGCTTGCCCGTGTCGATGTACTCCTTTTCGATCTGACCGTGGCCTGTCCCGCACGACCCACTTCGGTTGCGCACAAATTGCGCGCGCTGTCAGTAGCAAATTGCGCACGCTGTCAGTAGCAAATTGCGCACGCTTGACCATTCACGCCATGAATGATTATCATCCACGCCATGAAGACGCTCCCTCGCTTGGTCGAACCGGCACTGGCGGAACGGTTGCGGGTGATGCCGGCGGTTGTGATGACCGGTGCGCGGCAAACGGGCAAGAGCACCCTGGCCGCCCAACGGGTGCCGGGCACGCGCCGCTACGCCTCGTTGGACGACCTCGACGTGCTGGATGCTGCGCGCCGCGATCCCGAGGCGCTGCTCGGCGGCAGCGGCGCGGTGACCCTCGACGAGGTCCAGCGCGAGCCCGGGCTGCTGGCGGCGGTGAAGCGAGCCATCGACCGCGACCGCAAGCCCGGGCGCTTTCTGCTCACCGGCTCGGCCAACCTGCTCCTTATGCGGCAGGTCTCCGAGTCGCTGGCGGGCCGCGCGAGCTACCTGACGCTCTGGCCGATGACGCGGCGCGAGCAGCTTGGCCTTGGCCGCGCGGGCCAGTGGGAGGAGCTGCTCGCCGCGCGCGACGAGGAGTGGCTCGACCTGCTTGCGGCTGACGAGGCCAAGCCCGAGGACTGGCAGGCTCTGGCGCGCCGGGGCGGTTTTCCGACTCCTGGGCTGCAGCTTAAGGATGCCAGAGAGCGCGCGATCTGGTTCGATGGCTACGTGCGCACCTATCTCGAGCGCGATCTGCAGGCTCAGGCCTCCATCGGCGCGCTGCCCGACTTCCGGCGGCTCATGCGCGCGGCCTGCCTGCGCGTCGGCCAACTCGTCAACCAGACCGAGCTGGGGCGCGATGTGTCACTGCCCCAGGCGACGGTGCACCGCTGGCTCAATTTGCTCGAGACGTCCTATCTTCTGGTGCGGTTGCCGGCCTACGCGACTAACCGCACCAAGCGGCTCATCAAGGCCCCGAAGCTGTACTGGGGCGATACCGGTGTGGCCCTGCATCTCGCCGAGCAAGATGCGCCGGGAGGCGCCCATCTGGAGAATCTCCTGCTAAACGATCTGCTCGCCTGGCGCGACGCGCGGCTCGAGCGGGCGGAGATCGGGTACTGGCGCACGGCGAGCGGTGAGGAAGTGGACCTCGTGATCGAGGCCGGCGACAAGCTGCTCCCGATCGAGGTGAAGGCCAGCGTCCGGCCGCGCCTGGCGGATGCCGCACGCCTACGGTCCTTCCGCAAGGAGTACGGCAGGAAGGCGCGTGCGGGGCTGTTGCTGCACACCGGCACCACTTTGGAATGGTTGGCCCCGGACGTTCTGGCGGCGCCGTGGTGGAGAGTCGTGTGAAAACCGGCGGTCGCTGCCAGGGCCGCCGCGCAGAGCCCGCATTTGGCGCGGGTCTGCGGCAGCAAAGCTGGCGAGTTGGCAATCCCCGAAATTCTTGAGGTTATAGCCTGCTCTGCGGAGGGTGGGTGAGGCTCGATGGACAGAGTGTTGTTTGGTGTGGAAGCACTGGCGTGCTTCACTACGAGCGGATCTGGTGGAAGCTCATTCATTTGCAAACTGCAGACTTGCAGATGGCACAGGATCTGCGGAATGGGGCTCCGCGGTTTGCGTCTCCAGTGGCCAAACTCGAAAACGGCTGTCCGAGAACCACGCGCAGCGTCTTGGCGTGCGGCAGTCCTCTGCCGCTGTTGGCCCAGCAAGAGTTTTACGGTGACTGTACAAAACAACGACTCGAGCAGTTGCTCGGCAGGCGCCTTCAACCTTGCCTCCACAATGCCCGACCCGAGCTGGGGCGCTACCTTCGGCGCAGCCTCGCTCCAAGTGGCTCCTGGGCAGCAAGGCCAAACAACCTTGACCGTCTCGGTGCCCAACCCGTATGCATTAGGCACGTATCCAACCTCTGCGACAGCCACTCGGGCCAGCGATGCTGCGTACAACGGCACGGGCAACACGAACGTCACGGTGACCGAGCCCACCTACCGGCTCACCGCCTCGGTGAGTGGCCGAGGAACGATGGGCATTAATCCGCCGAACGTGAGTTGCCGGGGCAATTGCACACAGAGTTACCCAAGCAGCTCCAACACCCAGGTGACACTTACGGCCACACCCGACCGAGGTTATTCGTTCTCGGGCTGGTCGGGAGCCTGTGCTGGAACACAAAGCACCTGCTCAGTAACGATGAGTTCTGACAAAGCGGTGACGGCCAGTTTCACGAAGATTAAAGGCGGCCGTTAGTCGCGCTTTCTTAAGTTTCTCTGCGAGAACTTTCCGCTCGCCTTGGTAGCCTTCGGCCAGCACGGGGCACTGCCGTCTTCTTGTGCTCCACCGGCACTTCGTGCCCCCCCGGGTTGGCTGGCAACCGGTTCACCCACGGCGAATCCGTCCGAGCCTCCGGCACGACCCGCACGACCTCACAGTTCCCAACCCGCTTCTCCAATCGACTCTGGTTGCACTCTAGTGCTTTGGTTTGAGCACAAGCCAGAGTTTCAGCACCGTGGCAATTTGTCTTGGCGTTCAGCCTAAACCGTCGGGTAGCTGGACGCAGGCGACTGGGGAATTACGCCAGGATCCCGTCGAAGTCTCGTAAGGTCTTAAGTCGAGGTCGAGCCCTTGCTAACGCGCGGGCTACTGATTTCGGCTCACGCGGCTGTTCAGTAGCCCGACCATAAGGGAAGGCTCACGACTTTGGCGGGACGCTGGGAATTACGCGACTGGGTTGGTGTTGTCGGGTGTCGGGTGCTATATTGGCTTGTCCCGGTGGGGACACCCTGGCAACACAAAGGGTCCAGGAAAGGCCACCCTGCGTCGTAGCGGTTGAAAAACTCGCGCGCTCAGACATGATGCTTCCCATTCTCAAATACGGTAATCCTATACTTCAGAAAGTTTGCGAGCCGGTGACGGTTTTCGACAAGACTCTGGAAACCTTGGCTAAAAACATGGCTGAGACCATGTATGCCGCTCCTGGCGTTGGATTGGCTGCCCCCCAGGTCGGCGTCTTGAAGCGCCTGATTGTGGTGGATGCGACCGCCGGTGAGAAGCAGGGCGAACTGATCACGCTGGTCAATCCGGAGATCATCAACAAGGAAGGCGAGCAATACGAAGAGGAAGGCTGCCTCAGCATCCCGAACTTTACCGGCAAAGTGCGCCGTCCCTACCGTGTCATCGTCACGGGCAAGGACTTGCAGGGGCGGGAGAAAATCGTTGAAGGGGAAGCGCTGCTGTCGCGCGTTCTCTCGCATGAGATCGATCATCTGAATGGTGTTCTCTTCATCGACCATCTGGGGCCGATCAAACGCGACATCATCAAACGCAAAATCCGGAAGAAGGTCCGCGCCGGGGAGTGGTGATGCGCCTGCTGTTCATGGGGACGCCCGCGTTTGCAGTTCCCACCCTGAGAGCTCTTCTTTCCAGCCACCACACGGTATCCGCCGTTTTCACGCAGCCCGACAAGCCATCGGGGCGCGGCGAGAAGCTCGCGTCGCCCCCGGTCAAGGCCGTAGCCCTGGAACATGGAATTCCTGTCCATGCGCCAGAGAAGCTGCGAGCGCCTGAGTGGCAGGCCATCTTCGCCCAGTTGAATGCAGACGCGTATGTCGTGGTGGCTTATGGCAAGATCCTGCCGCAATGGCTGCTGGCCATTCCCCGGCTGGGCGCCTACAACGTGCACGCGTCGTTGCTGCCGAAGTATCGTGGCGCCGCTCCCATCCATTGGGCCCTGGCGAATGGCGAGACTTCCACAGGGGTGACGACCATGAAGCTGGATGCGGGCATGGATACGGGTGATCTGCTGCTGCAACAGGCGATCCCCATCGGCCCGGAAGATACGTGGTTTTCTCTTCACGAACGGCTTGCTGCGATTGGCAGCGAGTTGATGCTGCGGACGCTCGAAGCCATAGAGCTGGGCACGGCCAGACCCATTCCACAGGATCCGGCTCTCGCGACTTATGCTCCCATGCTGAAGAAATCCGATGGCCTTCTGGACTGGAATCAGCCTGCCACCTCGCTCCACAACCGAATTCGGGCTTTCAACCCGTGGCCTGGAACTTACACCCTGCTAAGGGGCGAGGGGCTCCGCATCTGGAAATCCTGCCCGAGTGACGTTCGGGACGAGGCGTTGCAGCCCGGCTGTCTGCTGCACCACCGCTCTGGCGCAGCGCTAGTGGGTTGCGGGGCTGGATGCCTGCAACTGGAGGAAGTGCAGCTCGAGAACCGCCGGCGCACTTCCGCTCTTGATTTTCTTCACGGCTTGCGCCTCGGCCGGGGTCAAACGCTACTTTTGGGAAGGTAAACTTGCCTGTTTCCGCTGCTCGCCTGGCAGCATTCCGGATCCTTCTGCGCGTCGAAGCGGAAGACTCCTATGCCAGCGAGTTGTTGCATTCCAGTCTCACAGCTTCGCTTTCACCGGACGACCTGCGACTGGCGACGGAGCTGGTGTTCGGCACTCTGCGCCAGCGACGGCTGTTGGACTACCGGTTGGCTTCCTGCAGCGCCAAAGCTCTTTCGCTACTCGACGCCGAGGTTTTGACGGCTCTTCGTCTGGGTGCTTATCAGCTCCAGTTTCTTGAGCGTGTGCCAGGCCGGGCTGCCGTCTACGAATCAGTTGAGTTGGTGAAAGCGGCCCGGCTCAAATCTGCAACGGGCTTCGTGAATGCCATTTTAAGGAAGCTGGCGCGCGACGATCTTGCGAACACCCTTAAGGCATTCGAAGCGCCGACGGCGACTGCCCTGAGCATTCGATACTCCCATCCGGAGTGGCTCGTCGAGCGCTGGCTGGAGCGGTATGGCTCTGCCAAGGTGATTCGACTCCTTGAACACAACAACCGGCCGCCGCAACTCCACTGTCGAAGCAACTCGCCTGGCCTGGATTCGGATGCGCTATCGGCGATGCTGGCGAGGCAGTCGGTTCGGTGTGAAGCGCACCTCTTGTCAAACGACATTCTGAAGGTCACGGAAGGCGATCTCTACAAGACCACGCTCTTTCGCGATCGACGGATCGCGGTTCAGGACGCCGGCTCGCAGGTAGTTCCGTATCTCTTGGACCTCGCCCCTTCTGACGCCTGCCTGGACTTGTGTGCGGGCGTGGGCGGCAAGACAGCGCAGATGGCCCGTTTGAAAGGCAGCGCGTCCCCGTTATTCGCCACAGACCTTCACTGGCACCGGCTGCAGATTGCCCGCCGTTTGCATTCGGGCAACTGGAAGAACCTGAATTGGGTCGCCTGCGATGCCACGCGCGCGCTCCCGTTTCGGCGATGCTTCGACAAGATCCTGGTGGATGCGCCTTGCTCAGGCACGGGCACGCTACAGCGCCATCCGGAGATCCGTTGGCGGCTCCAGCCCGAACGCATCAAAGAATTTCAGCCGCTGCAGTTGTCTTTGCTCGATACGGCTTTCCAGTACTTAAAGGTTGGCGGAACCCTGGTTTACTCCACCTGCTCGCTGGAGCCCGAGGAGAATGAAGCTGTGGTGGAGGCCTTCCTGAACCATCATCCTACGGCTGCTCTGATCCTGCCGGCGATGCCTTCGCTGCAACGATGGTTTTCTCCAACCAGGTTTTTCAACTTGTTTCCGCCAGACGCAGAGAGTGACGGTTTCTTTGCAGCCATCATTCGGAAGGCCACCGCGTAGGGCTGTTTCCATCGCCGATGCTTTCGCGGTGGCTTTGGCCCAAAGCAGGCGGGCCAGCGAGCGACCGGCAATCCCGAATTCAGAAAAGTTGAGGCGTTGGTCGCACTGGAGTGGTTGTCCGGCACTTGATGCGGCAGAGTCGATTGCTCGATCGTCAGGCTCCATCCGCCAGTTCTACGCTTTCCTGCCGCGGCAAGCCGAGGTGCCCATGACGCGCAAGGTCACGCAGTCAGACCCGCTCATCGAAATCCATCGCAAAAAACCGAGGCTTTTGGGTAACCTTGGGCTCACAGTCCTTGATCTGGGCTGTGAGACCGTTTTCTATTTGGACAATCGTGACAGCGCGAAGAAGGGATCAACAGCGGCCTTGCCGAGCACTAACGCAGCCGTCCTCTCCCCGACTGCCGGACCGTGCTTGAACCCGTGGCCGGATCCGCCTCCCACGATCCAGCTATTCTGTGCTTCCGGATGTCGGTCCACGATAAAGTGCTGGTCCGGCGAATTCTCATATTGACAGACTCTTGCTTCGAGCAGTGGCGCTCCTTTGAGTGCTGGAAAGCGGAACTCCAGAAAGCGCCGTGCCGCTTTGACACCAGCCGGGGTGGGCAGGCGATCGTCGTGAGTGGGGTCGAAAGGCTGCCCCCGCTCATCCGAAGCCAGCTTGAATGCGCGCCGTGAGCTGCCAGGAATGCCATAGAACGATCCCGGGCCGCGATCCGCCCAGATGGGCAGCCGATCTTCGAAGAAAGCCGAATTGCCCGCAGGGGTGCCAAAGAAGAAGACCTCCTGGCGGGTGGATCTCACTCGATTGCCGACGATTTCTGGGAAAAGGCTTCCGAGCCAGGGGCCGCAGGCAAAAACGTAGTGGTCAGCCACCAACCGGGAACCATCGGAGAGCTTGAGCGCCTGCATCGTTTTGTTTCGGATCGCTCCAGGACTTGCCGATAGCTGCCGGTACTTGCCACCGTGCTGGAGGAAGGCTTCCAGCACCGCCTCGCAGCATCGGCGGGCCAGCAGATACCCTGCCTCTTTTTCGTAGAGGGCCCAGGACACTCCTGCGAAGTTTATTTGCGGATAGCGCTTCCGAGCTTCTGCCACACTCAAGGTTTGAACGGCAATGCGAGCCTGCTTCAAGACAAGGAGAGACGCTTTCTCGTACGCGTCGTTTCTGGTAGCCAGCCAAAGCACGCCAGTCCTGTGGTAGAGCTCCAGTTGACAGCGCCTTTCCAGCTCGCGCCAAAGCTCCAGAGAGCGTTGTGCCATCTCGACGTAAACGCGATCCGGCCCATAGATGGAACGCATGACGCGGGTCTCGTCACCCGAACTGGCTCGCGGATTCGCGGGTCCCCAGCCATCCAGCAACGTGACGCGAGCGCCCTGGCGAAGCAGGTGCAAGGCCGTCCAGCCGCCGAACGCACCCGCTCCGACGACGGCGACGGTGGGCTTCTTCGCCTGTCCAGAGAATCGTGCCGAATGCCGTGACGCCGGGAATCCGGAGCTGGGCGATTCAGAAACCTGTCCGGAGGATGTAATCCGAGTTCGCGAATGTTTATCGGGCATAAGGTCTCAAAAGCCAAACTACGGTCATGTATCAGCTGGCAAGTTTCTGTTTCCTTGCCCTTCTCACTCTCCTCCATCGCAAACTCATATGCGCCAAAGCGAGACTCGGACCCTGTAACCGGAACCAAGGGCGACCACTTGATCTGAAGATATCAGATCAGGCGCGCGTTTCGCACGTTCCTCAGTTAGAGGGTGTTTAAAAATCCGATGATAGATCGGAAACCGCTGGACAAGTGAGATTCGATGCATTAAAAGAACATGGGAACCCAGACCAACAGCGAGGTCTCCCCTGTCGACTCCGATTGAAACGCAGCGCAA
>VFZK01000159.1 GCA_016871215.1 Acidimicrobiia bacterium
AGGTCGTCTTTGCAAACCGCCTATCCTAGGGCACTCCCGCTTTCCTTTCAATCCCTCCGTTCCGGTTCAGTCGCTATAAGCCCGTTCGGCGCATAATCTGGGTTCGGTGAGTCTTCGCCAGACAGCGCGCAAGTCCCCAGATGCGATGGTATGCGGCGTGAAGGTTCTGGGTGACGAGACTAACGTCGCCGGCCCTCCAGGTGTGCAAGTTGAGCGAGGACCAGTTCGTATTCGACCGAGTCTTCCGCTCCCTTGTCCAGAACCCACTTCAGGTGCGCCGTAGCCTTAGGCGATTCGGCCGAGGCCAGAAGGTTCAAGGCAACATAGGTGTGAGCGTCCGTGGTCTCGTCTCGACTGGCAGCAAGCTTCAGGAGCTCTCCTTCAGAGAGTGTTTAAAAAGGCGCCCTTTGGTTCGTAGTTCCGCCTTTAGGCGGAAGGAAATGCTGTGGTTCCGGCTAAAGCCGGGACTACAAACGTAGCTGACTCCTTGAACCTGGCCTTTCTAAACACCCTCTCAGAGATCTGGTCATCCAGGTAACGAAAAATCGGAAAGGGCCACTTCTCGGCGTCGAGCTTGACCAAGGCTTCATCAGCGAGTCTCCCGGCTTCGGCGGGATTCCCCGCCTGCTTGTGAGCTACCGCCCCAAGCAAGCCAGCATAGGCAGAAAATGGAGTCTTCCAGACTCGCAAGTTCACATAGGTTGCGGCGTCCGAAGTTGCAACATCCAGGCGGCGCATTCGTCTGGGAAGTTCATGGAGTTGTGGATCAACTTCAGGAAAAAGCTGAAGGCTGCCGTGAATCTGCGCGGACAGCGCGGGGAAAGGCGCGGTTCGGAGGCGGCGTGGCTAGGTAGTCTCTAGGAGGCCTTACGCGCTTGTGGCGGACGGGTGGCACGGCAGAGCCAGAGAAACAACGGTCCCTTTCTCGAACTCGCTGTCCACGTTCCAGGCGAACTCCGAAGAGTAGTGAATGTTGAGACGATCAATGAGGTTGCGCAGACCGTAACCGCGTTCGAGCATGTTCCTCCGGACAGACTCGGTCATGCCCATGCCGTCGTCGGAGACCTGAATCTGGAGGTGCCCGTTGTCTTGCAACACCGCAATGCGGATGGTCGTCGTGCCGATCTTCAAAGCGGCTCCATGCTTGATGGCGTTTTCGATGAGGGGTTGGAGCGTGAAGCAGGGGATCTGTGCGTTGTTGACTTCGATTCGCTCTTCGACCTGCAGTCGCTCTCCAAAGCGCGCCTTTTCGATTTCCAAGTAATCCTGCACGAAGCGCAGTTCCTCCTGAACGCTCACCACCTCACGTTCAGAAGCCTGGAGCGTCTGCCGGAAAATGCTGGCCAGTTTGACCGTCAGCCGACGGGCTTCTTCCGGATTCTCGTCGATGAGCACACCCACGGTGTTCAGCGCGTTGAAGAGGAAATGCGGATTGATTTGCGAGATCAGAGCGTCAAGGCGCGAGCGGGTTGCCAGCCGGCTGAGCTTTTCTTCATTTAACTCCTTGCGGCGAAGCTCTTCGTGATAACGGCTGCTTTCTGCCTGTGACTCCGCCAGCGACTGGGCCATGCTTTCGAAACTTCGCGCGAGCACGTCGACCTCATAGTTAGGCCGCTGAGGTTGAAATTTTCGCTGCAACTTGCCGCTGCGCGTAATCTCTCCCATGAAGTTCACGAAGTTCATCAGTGGCTGGGTAATGGACTGGCTTAGCGCGAGGCCAAGCAACATGGCGATGACAATGGAGAAAAGCCCAATAAAAACCAGCGTCACCTTGATGCCGCCCATGATGTTCCGCATAGCGCGGTCAATCGAGTTCAGAATAACGAACCCGCCGCCCGAAGCGCTGCCTTCGCCGATCTGCAAAGCTAGGAATGTTTCGCCTTCGAGAATGACTTCGGTCTGGCTCTCAGACTGCGGGGCAGCGATCTGAGGCAGTGTCTTGAGCGCCCGTAGCAGTATCTGGTTTCTCGGGTGATCGATCGTCGATGCGATCGCCTGGCCGCCGGCCACGAAGACGACGTCACTGTCCGTATTGAGTTTGATCGTTTCCACCAGATGCTGGCTAATTTCATAACCCGAGCTCAGCGTTCCGATCACGATGTCTTGAAGCAGAATCGGAACGGAAACGATGCGGTAAGTGCGTTCCTGAAAGCGCCAAATGCCGGCCGCTTGTTCGTAGTCGTTCGGCGTGGGACTCAGACAATTTCGGATCGAAAGCTGGTCTGCCAAGTTCAAATTCGATCGGACGGCCGGAAGATGAGTGCCTTCCATGGAGAGCACTTCGCCGCTATTGCTCGTAATGACCAAGAGGTCTCTTTTCAAAATGTCGAACAACTTGGCAGTTTCGTTTTCGACGGTGCGGCGCAACTGTTCGAGAATGGGGCTGTTGCTCTTCAGCTCGGTTTGGTAGGTTTCGATGGCCGCTTCGAGCGTGGAGTTTTCGGAGGCGATGATGGAATAAGCAACCATCTCCCGCAGCCGGTCTTTCTGAATCTGCTCAACAGTCTGCTGCGAGCGCTCCAGGTCGCGCACGAGGCGCTTGCGCACTTGAGTCTTGACCACCTGGTTGATCATCAGAAACGACCCTGCGACCACCGCGATGACCAGCAGGGAAGTAAACAGGATGATCTTGGTCCTGAGCTTGAGGGGCTTCATAGCACGAAATCCGCCAAGGCGCTCTGCCCGGGCTGCAGTCGAATGACCTGTCGCTGGAAAGCGAGCCGTTCATGCCAGGCAACGAGCGTATAAGTGCCTTCCGGAATCTGAGAGATCGAGAAACTCCCATCGCCGGCAGCCCTGCAGAAATACGGGTGGTCGAAAACCCGGATGACTGCGTTCATGTGCGAGTGAATGTGGCAAAAGACCTTGACGATGCCGGGCCGATTGAATCGGACCGAGCGCACCTGGTTCTTCGGATAGCGTCCCAGGTCGAAACTGCGTGCTCCCGACAACGAGAAAACCTTGTGGAAGAACGGATCGTCGTTGGGAAAATGAACTGTGTCTCCAGTTTGAACGGCCAGCACATGGGGGATAAAGGTCTCGTTGAGCTGCCGCATCGTCGGTTCGGCCGCCTGCGGTCGCGGCGGAAGCGAAACGCCGTTCGCTTTGAAATTGGCCTCCAGGTAGAGCACCACGTTCTCCAGCTCGTTCACTACGGCGGCTGGCTTCGGAGGAACGGCAGGTCCACCGCGGCGCGAATAGAAGTTCAGCGCGTGACTGCGGGGCTGAATCTTGGTCTCGATTCTGACGACTCCCCGGACGGTTGCAAAGCTGCCGTTTGGGACACTTGGGAGTGATGTGGTCGGGTACAGCCAGGCTGCAGCAGTCAAAAGAAAGATCGCACCAAGACAAAGCGGAGGACCCGCAGAGAAGGAACCGGGGATGCGATCGAAAGGCGCGTTCAAAAGCCTCCTTGAAAACAGGCGTCAAGTTGGAAGACCGGCCTTCAGTATCCGGTACGGACTCGTCAGCTCTTGGTTTCTGAGCGCGAGCCATGAAGGAAAGCCTTGTCCTGCTCCCTGCCACATCGTCCTTCGAAGCAGTCCGAGATTCAGAGAGGCAGCCACAATCGGCAACGCGAAGCTCGCGTCACGGATTTTGATCGGCCGCACACTCTGGGACGAGCCACCCGCAGTTGCCTTCCCATCTACACCAGACCAACCATAGGGTGCAGCGTCTCTCAGCCATCTGCCGCGACACTAGGGCCTGCGCAGCAGGCTTCCTGGGATCGAACCGGTAGACAAGCTGGAAGCCAGCAATATCGTCGCGGGGTTCGATACCCGCGACGGTCCGATTCAGCTGGTAGGAACCCCGTGCGAGCAGTTTCTCGAAGAGATGGTAGCCCAAGCCGAGCTCCAGGCTATAGCGATTGTAGTCAAACCGTCTTCGCTCGCCATTCGTGATCCCAGTTCGGAAGCGGTCGAAATAGATCTGATTCCAGCGTCCGGCAACGAAGAGGCGCGGTGTGAGTGTGCGCTTCAGCTCGAGGAAATAGCCCGTTGCTCCCAAGCGTTGGGAGATGCACGGCACCTTGAAGTTCGTCGACAACAACTCAGCGTGCAGGTCCAGGTGGCGCAAGGTGAGCTGCATGTCTGCACCGAGAGCCCTCTGCGTGTAGTCGCGCCACACGGTACCTGCCGGCAACTTCGAGCTAATCACTGGGTCCAGGAAAGGTCCCTCTGTGAACGACGCACCCAGACGAAATCGCTGGAAGGGAGCAATGCCACCCCCGATCACCCACTGTGCCGTCTGTCCGGACCGAGCCGGATTCAATGGGTTCGACAGGGAACTGTTGATCACCGCAAAGCGGTAGTCCACTCTTGTGGTGCTGCCAAAGGCCATCAAGCCCGCCGGATAGGCGAAGTTGATCAGCGGCAGCCATCCGCCTGGAGAGTCCGCCGAAGTCGAATAGCCGGGCACAGGCTGAGACCGTGCCTGCCAGCGCAGAAAATCGTAGGCGCTGGCGGGTATCTGGTTCGATCGAATGGTTGTGCGGTGTGTGTAGATGAAAGGAAAGCCGATTAGAGGATTCTGATCCGCATAGTTGCGGGTGAGAAACTGGCCGAATGGGTGTCCAAACTTGCCGGCCTGCAAGTTCAGGCCAGACGGCAACCGAGTGCTGTAGCGCAAGTAGCCTTGGAGAACTCCCGCGGTCGTCGTCTGGCGAAGCCGCGGATCGTGGTGGTTGAGGCCCTCGACATGACTCATCCGGCCCTCGTAGAACGCAAACAGGCTCGAAGTCAGACGGTATGACCCCAAGACCACTGCCTGGCCAGCGGCGCGGTAGTCTGACTTCGGCTTCAGACCAACAGGCTGTTGAGCATGGGTGAGGATGCCATCGGCGATCAGCTGGACCGACAGGCGATCTTCAGCAAACGCCGCCACGCTGGCCAAGAAAGAGAGAAGAACGACCAGACCATACACAGTCTGTCGCATATCACACTGTCCGATGAAAGGCCCGGCGAAATTCTGACACAGGGCTCCGGCTCTTGGCAAGACACCGAGCACCCGTGCACCCGTTGATAGGGTTTGCTCATGGTCCCGCAAGTCGAGATCGAGCTCTTGCTGACGAGCTGGCTACCGATCTGGCTCGCATAGTCGCTTACTCGCCGACCGTAAGGAAGGTAACCCGTGGGGCAACGGATTGGGTGATCTTCTACCCAACCATGATGGTGATCAGACGGGTCGGTCCGTGGACGCCCTTGATCAAGACTTTCTCAATGTCGGCGGTGCGGCTGGGGCCCGTGATGCAAGTTAGGGCGCTCCCTGGAAGCTTGGCGCCGTATTTTTTCTGAATCTCCAAAAAAAGATCTGCCATGTTGGGATAGATCTGATCGGCAGTTGCGAGAACGGCGTGAATGGACGGAAGCAGGCTGATTTGGCGGCTGGCCTGGCTTCCAGCGGCGACGACGAGGGTTCCGCTTTCGGCAATCAGATACTCAGCGCCAGTAATCGACAGTTGGACCTGTGCCATCGCATTCCTCAGGCGCTCTCTCGCGTACGGATTCTCAGACTCGATCTCCTCGACCAACAGACTAGTGCCGGGCATCCGATCCTGCAGCCACTTCGCAATGGACAAACGCTGGCAAATCGGGTGTCGGGAAACGGCAATCCGAGTTGTTGTTGAAGACTGGATAAGCTGGCTCAAGAATTCGAAGATAGACGCGTTATTGTCGCAGAAGACAAACTCGCCACTGACGAGTTCGAATTCCCTTCGAAATTTCTCCACCAAGCCATCGCGCGATGCCGCAGAGGCAAACAGTTGGCTCAGGTCGGCGGGTGCGGGTGGGTGCCCGTGATGATGCACTGGCCGTGGCTTTACCAGCGCCTGTCGAATCTTTCCAAAGATTTCGGCCCGCGAACTCGACATTCCGTTCCTCGCTTTCGAGAACTGCTGAGGCGGCGCCACAGCGCGTGCGGCCTGGCACGGTTCGCCCGTGTTAGCCGTTGGGGTGGCGGCCGCTGGCGCGCTCAACATAGCCCCATGCCGATGAGTGCCCCGTCACGGGTGTGCTCTACCAGCCTCGGTCTTTTCGAGTTCCTTCCAGAGGGTCTTAAAGGATCTCTCGGCCAGGGGAGGGAAGTCGCGCGTCTGCGTCCAGCCCGGTACCTTCAGTGGCCGTCCCTGTGCCCCCCCAAGCCGAACCGCCAGACGTAATGCTCCCGATCCAAGGCGGTAGAGCGCACTGTCGCTCATGCCTGCCAGGAAGAGCTTCATGGCCAGTCGTTCTTGCCAGGGCGTGTGCCGGCCGGCCACCACTTGCTGGCGAAGCCAGAGCAGCATATGGTGGATGTCGATCTTAACTGGGCAGATGCCAGAACACGACCCGCAGAGCGATGAGCCGTAGGGCAGGTCCTTCGCAACCTCGACGCCCTGCAGCAGAGGCGTGATGACAGCACCGATTGGGCCAGAGTAGACCGAGCCATAGGCGTGGCCGCCGACGCGCTGGTAGATCGGACAGGTATTCAAGCAGGCGCCACAGCGGATGCAAAACAGTGCTTCGCGCATCCTGGGATCCTTGAGAATCTCGGTGCGGCCGTTATCGAGTATGACAAGGTGAAACTCTTCCGGCCCGTCCAACTCACCAGGCTGTCGCGATGCGCTGATGAGCGACACGTAGCTGGTCTGCTTCTGGCCGGTAGAGCTTCTGGCAAGCAGGCGCAGAAACACGGGCAGGTCGTTGAAACTGGGGATTACCTTCTCCAGTCCCATGACGGCGATGTGCACCCTGGGCATGGTGGTGCTCAGGCGCGCGTTGCCCTCGTTCTCGACGATGACAACCGTTCCCGTGTCTGCCAGCGCAAAGTTCACGCCCGAGATGCCCAGTTCCGCTTTCAGGAACTTGCTCCGAAGAAGCTTTCGGGCCGCTTCGCATAGCTCTTCTGGCACGTCCGTATAGGGAATTCCCAACTTCTCGGCAAACAGCTCACCCACCTCGCCGCGTGACTTGTGCAGCGCCGGCGCGGTAATGTGAGAAGGCCATTCGTGTGCCAGCTGAATGATGAACTCGCCGAGATCGGTTTCGACGGGCTCCAGCTGGTTCTCCTCAAGCGTCCGCGACAAACCGATTTCTTCGGTCGTCATGGACTTTGATTTCACGACTGTCTTGGCTCGGATCCGCCGCGCGACTTTGACGATGTAGTCTGAAGCTTCCTTTCCATCGCGCGCCCAGAAGACCTTGCCACCGTTGGCAGTAACGTGGGTCTCCAGCCCTTCGAGATAGAAATCGAGGTGGTCGATCACCTCTTCCTTGATCTGGTGAGCACGATCGCGGAGCGCCTCCCACTCCGGCACTTCCTGGACGAGTTGAAGACGTTTCTCCAACGCATGATGCGTGGCGAAGCGGAAGGTCTTTCGCAGCCTGGGGTTGTTGACGTTACGGCTGGCGTAGCTCTTGAAGAGCCTGGGCGTCAGGTTCATGGAGATCGAAACGAGCGCGGAACAACCGCAATGAACGAAAAGGGTTGAAACAAACAGGCCGATTCTTGGAGCCAAACCAAAACTTTCCGCTACTGCGACTTGGCACCACGGCGCTCCCTCCGAGCGATCTGGCTCAAAGACTCTGCGCAAGCAAGTCGGCCAGGTGAAGTGGTTTGACAGCAGCCCCTCTGCGGCTGAGATATCCGCCGATCTGCATGAGACAGCTCGAATCGTTGGCCACGACGTACTCTGCTCCCGTCTTGGCAATGGCTGCCGCCTTGTCTTCCACCATCGCCGTCGAGATATCGGGAAACTTCACTGAGAACGTACCCCCAAACCCACAACAGCTTTCCGACTGCTCCATTTCGACTAGTTCAAGACCTTGCACATGCCGCATCAGATCTCGCGGGGCTTCTTTCACCTTCAATTCACGCAGCAGGTGGCAGGCATCGTGATAGGTGACCCGGTACGGAAATCGTGCGCCCAGGTCTTTCACTCCCATAACGTTCACCAGGAAATCCGAGAACTCGTAGGTCCTGGCTGTGACGTCATGCAACAGTTCGTGCACATCTGCGCCGTCGAGAATCTCTGGATAGAACATCTTCACCATGCTCGTACAGGATCCTGAGGGAGAAACGATATACTCGGAGTTGCGGAAGACGTTCAAGAACCGGCGGGCCAGTTCAATCGCCTCCATGTGGTATCCCGAATTGAATGCGGGCTGGCCACAGCACGTTTGTTCCATCGGGTAGTCCACCTCGGCGCCAGCCTTCCTCAGAATCTTCCAGAGGCTAATCCCGACATGAGGGAAAAATTGATCGGTCAAGCAAGGGATGAAGAGAGAGGCTTTCATGGAAGCAACCCAACTACCTTTACTCCGGCTGATTTGACGGTACCTTAATAGCATAAGAAACGAAGCGAGAGAAAGCTGTTTGCCAGCGTGCCGTCGAAGTTCCCACACTTGCCATGTCGAGCTCAGGCCTTGCTGATGCGCGGACACCGGGACTCGCAGCACGGACCCGCCCGTTAGAGAACGTAAGGACTCTGACGGGATCCCAGGATCGGTTCCGGTTGTGCGATGATATTGTGCACTCCCCGCGCGCATGGCGGCATGCCTTACAATCGGGATGAGCCGATCAACCGTGGGAATCAGCGAGGTGCTTATGAACCGAATTCAGAATCGAGTGGCGATTGTGACCGGCGGAACGAAAGGCATCGGCAAAGCGATCGCCAATGGCCTCCTGGAGAGGGGGGCCAAGGTGGCGATTTGCGCGAGGAGCAAAGCGGACCTGGACCGCTGCGTTCAGGAATGGTCAGCGGGCGCCGATGGCCGGATTGCAGGCATGGTTTGTGACGTGAGCGATCTCGACCAGGTCAAGGCTTTGGTTGAGTCTACTGCCGAACGTTTCGGGGGAATCGACATCCTGATCAACAATGCCGCGGTGGGCCTGTTTGCCGACGTCAGCGAAATCACGCCAGAACAGTGGCGCCAAGTGATCGGTACCAATCTCACGGGCGTCTTCTACTGCTGCCATGCAGCCATCCCGCACCTGAAGAAACGCGGTGGAGGTTACATCATCAACATCAGTAGTCTTGCAGGCAAGAATCCGTTCAAGGGAGGATCGGCCTACAACGCTTCCAAGTTCGGTCTGAATGGGTTTAGCGAAGCCATCATGCAAGACTTGCGCTACGACAACATTCGCGTGAGTTACGTGATGCCAGGCAGCGTCAACACACGCTTCGGGCGGCACGAAGTCTCCAGCGAGAGTTCCTGGAAGCTGGCGCCGGAAGATGTGGCAGAAGTGGTCGTCGGGCTCCTGCAACACGACCCGCGCTGCTTGCCGAGTGCGGTTGAGATGAGGCCATCTAAGCCAAAGAAGTGAGGGCAACCCGGTGGATTCGGTGCGGTGGGCCGTGGGCTTCCGATGATTCGCCGCTGGCTTGCGGCGGCAGCCCATTCGAAGTGCACAGTTCTTTAGCGAAGGGAGGAAACATGGCAGGGTGGCTTTTGAAGACAGAACCTACCGTCTACTCTTACAGCGACCTGGAACACGACCGCCACACGGTATGGGATGGCGTCAGCAACAACCTGGCGTTGAAGCACATTCGGCAGGTGCGAAAGGGCGACCTCGCGCTCGTGTACCACACGGGCGAGGAGAAAGCGGTGGTGGGTATTGCCGAAGTGGCCAGCGCGGCTTACCCGGATCCGAAACTAAATGACCCCAAGCTGTTGGTATTTGACCTAAGACCGAAACGCCGTTTAGATCGAGCCGTGAGTCTGGCGGAAGTCAAGGCCAATGACCAACTCAAGGACTTCGAGCTGGTCAGAATGGCTCGGCTTTCGGTCATGCCCGTTGGAGACGCAGTGTGGAAGATTCTGATGAAGATGGCGGGAGAAAAAGAAAGATAGGCGTGTTTGCTGCGCGATGGTTTGGACTGCTCTGCCTCAATATAACGTTCTTGCCAAACGCTGGCGGAATTCTTCCGCCAGCTCGCTGCGCTCTCCAACCAGGCTGAAGATCGCAAGCATGGACTTCCGAGCCGCTTCGTCGCGGAAGCGCTTGTCCTTCGCTACAATCGCCAGAAATTCTTCCAAGGCTTCCCGATATTTGCCTTCGGATGCCAGGCACGATGCCAGCCCCAGCCGCGCCTCGAGGTTTCTGGGGTTGGCGGCGAGCTTCTGGCGGCAGGCGGCTTCGCCTCCCGCTTCGGTGCAATGGTCCTGAAAGGCCAAAACCTCTTTGAGACGGACGGCTCCGTCATACTCTGCATCGCCCAGAGAGATGGCTTCCAGGTGTTGGCGTGCCTCGGCGGTGCGATGGCTGCCGATCAAGAGCTTTGCCACTGCCAGGTGTGCCGCCGCATTGCGGGGCTCCAGCATCAGTACGGATTCATAGAGCTTCAGAGCTTCTTCGCTGTTGCCAGACTGCGCCCGCCGCTCCGCAAGGGCACACAGTTTGTCTGCCTCGGAAGGACAATAGGGTGCTAGGAAGTTCCGGACCGCCGCCTCCGGATAGGCGCCAACGAACTGATCGACGGGTCGGCCATCTCGAAAAAGGATGCAGTTCGGGATGCTCTGGATGCGGAATTCCATGGCCAATCGGGGATTCTCCTCGGTGTTTACCTTGGCCAGGACAAAGGCTCCCGCGTACTCTTCCGCGAGTCTTTCCAGCAGGGGGCCCAAGACTCGGCAGGGTCCACACCAGGAGGCCCAGAAGTCGACCAGTACCGGAGCGGTTTTGGAGGTTTCAAGAACGTCGCTTTGAAAAGTCGCCTCGCTAACGATCCTGGTCCAGGCATTTTTGGCATCTGCCATGTTGGTGTCCTTCCTCGCCGGTGCGAATACTGCTTGTGCGGATACAGCCAGAACCAGAATGTGACGATGAAGCTTGATGGAGGTGTCTGCAGCCCAGGGCAAACGCATCTAAATTTAGCCCAATAGGAGCTGGAGGAGGTAATCGTTGTCCCCGCCCGCTCTGAGGCGCTTTCCTTTGACGCCTTGCTTGGGGGTTTGTTCTTTCTTGAGGAGGTTGAT
>VFZK01000160.1 GCA_016871215.1 Acidimicrobiia bacterium
TAGGCTGGATGGCCCCGTTATTCATGGCGACTTTCGATGACCCGAGTGAGGCCCGAATCCAAGCAGCTTCGTTCGCTCGAGTTCGCCAAGGCTCGATGGGGAAAAACCAACGAAGAAGGTGGGCGATGACGAGGTCAAAATTCAATGCCGAACTTGGCTCCCAGTTCCCACTTGCTCGGACGGGGAGCTCCGAAACCGCAGTTCTTCACAACTCCGGGCGCCGGAGGGGGTTCGAATGATGATTCGCCGTACGGTCGGCCTAACCGGATTGAAGTACCTCGAGGCCACGTGCCTCCTCCTGGCGCTTCTGCCTTCGATTGCGCTGGCCGATGCTGGTCAAGGGTTGACTTTCGAATCGACAGTTCTGCCGGTCTTTCAGCAGAAGTGTGTACAGTGCCATGGCGAAGAAGCCCCACAGGGAGACCTGGACGTGCGCAGCTATGCCTCTTTGATCAAAGGTGGCAAGTCAGGCCTCGCAGTTTCGGCAGGCAACTCCGGCGCCAGTTTGCTCGTCAGCAAGGTCGCTTCGGGAGCAATGCCCCCAGTGGGGACAAAGCTAACTCCCGATGAAGTCAAAGCAATTCGGCAATGGATCGATCAGGGTGCTCGGTCGGCCGTGAAGACTGTCGAGCTGGCGGTCACTGAGCAACAGGTCCTGCCGATTTTCCAAATGCGTTGCGTCACTTGTCACGGCAAAAGGAGAAAGGAAGGCGGCTTGGACTTGCGAACACAGGAAAGTCGCCTGAAGGGTGGCAAATCCGGACCCGCGTTGGTCCCGGGCAAACCGGAGGAGAGTCTGCTCTACCAGCGAATTGCTGCAGGCGAGATGCCTCCTGCGAAGCTCTTGTACGAGAACAACGTGCGTCCTCCAACCAGTGCCGAGGTGGCCACGGTACAAAAGTGGATCGCAGGCGGCGCACAAACCGATCCGACCGAAGCCGGCGTGGCCGGCGACGCCAATTCCGGGGTCCCCGAGAAGGACCTCGACTTCTGGTCGTTTCGCCCTCCGGTGGCTGCTGCAGTCCCGCGTGTCCGCAGCGCACGGCTGGTTCGCAACCCTATCGACGCCTTTCTTCTCCAGAAACTGGAAAGCAATGGGATCAGCTATGCTCCCCAAGCATCCAAGCTCACGTTGGTGCGCAGAGCCTATCTGGACTTGACGGGTTTGCCGCCTTCGTCTCAAGCAGCGCAGGAGTTTCTGACCGACCCGCGAGCCGATGCCTATGAGCGATTGATCGATCGGCTTCTCGCCTCGCCACAATACGGAGAACGGTGGGCTCAACTTTGGCTGGATCTGGCCGGATACGCCGATTCCGAAGGCGTCAAAGAAGCAGACGACATTCGTCCAAACGCCTGGCGCTATCGCGACTATGTGATTCGCGCCTTTAACAGCGACAAGCCTTACGATCGTTTCCTGGTGGAGCAGATCGCCGGTGACGAGCTGGTGGATTACAGGCAGTTGCGCGAAGTGACGCCGGAGACGATCGACACGCTCGCGGCAACCGGATTCCTGCGCATGGCCCCCGACCCAACCGACTCGCCATCCAATGCTTCAATCGAAGAGAAGGTGGGCGTCATTGCCGACGAGGTCGAGATCCTGAGTTCTACCGTCATGGGCCTCACCATGAGTTGTGCGCGATGCCACGATCATAAGTACGATCCAATTCCCCAGCGCGACTATTACCGGCTCAGCGCTATCCTGCACACGGCGTACGATCCATACGAGTGGGTCAGCGCTTCCAAGCGTGTGCTGGACGTCGCTCTTGAGAGCGAGCGTAAAGAAATCGAGGCTTTCAATGCCCCGTTGAACTCCCAAATCAAGCAGCTCGAAGCAGCGCTCGAGGCCGAGGCCACGCCATGGCGGCAACGGCTGCTTGAAGAGGGGCTGGCCTCTTTACCCCAGTCGGTTCAGGAGGAGTTACGCGCACTCGTTGCAACTCCAGAAGACCGTCGTTCGGCTGCTCAACGGGAGCTGGCCGAAAAACACAAGGGCATTCTCGCGGCGTCGATCGATGAGCTGGCCAAAAAGTTTCCCGATTTCAAGACCGAAGCCGACAAGATCAGGAAGCCGCTTGCCACTTTGAAGCAACAGTTGCAAGCCAAGCCGCAGATACGCGCACTCTTCGATATGGGTGGCCAATCGGCTCCGGTGTACGTGCTCCGAAGAGGTGAAGCTCAATCCATTGGAGAGCGGGTCTACCCGGGAGTCCCGTCCGCTCTGAGGACCGCCGGGCTGCAGCCGTTCCAGCCCGTTTCGCTTGGTTCCCAGCGAGACAGCAGCGGGAACCGTCTGGCGCTCGCACACTGGCTGACGCAACCGAATCACCCCCTTACGTCGCGAGTCATGGTGAACCGCATCTGGATGAGCCACTTTGGCCGGGGTCTGGTTCCAACTCCGGCGAATTTCGGACGTTCGGGCCAGCCTCCAACGCATCCTGAGTTGCTGGACTGGCTCGCCACCGAATTTGTGCGCCAGAGATGGAGCATCAAAGCTCTTCATCGATTGATCATGACCTCGGCTGCGTATCGCCAGAGCTCTCGAGTCAGTCCGGAATCCCTGAAATCGGATGCGGAAAACATCTGGCTCTCCAGAATACCCCTTCGCAGGCTCGACGCCGAAAGCCTCTACGATTCGATCCTCGGAGCGACGGGACGGCTGGACCTTCAGCAGTTCGGAAGGCCGGCTGAGATTGAAGAAAAGCCAAGTGGAGAGATTATCGCCAAGGGTGGCAAGACCGGATGGCGCAGGGCCATTTATGTTCTGAAGCGGAGAAAGACGCCGGTGACCCTTTTGGAGGTCTTCGATCAGCCTCGCATGTCTCCTAACTGCACAGAGAGGCGCCAGTCGAACGTGTCGCCGCAAGCATTGCAGATGACGAACGGCGATACGACGCGACAGCATGCTCGATATCTGGCGGGAAGGCTGATCGATGAATTCCCAGCGAGCCGCGCCCAGCGAATCCGCCAGCTCTACCTACGGACGGTCTCCCGGACGCCGACACTGCGGGAAGTGCAGCAGGCTCTATCCTCGTTCGACGAATTGGCGAAGCATTGGGCAACCCACTTGGACAAGCAAAATGACCAAGCTCCAAGAGCGATGACCGCGGAGTGGTACGCCTTGAGCTCGCTCGCGCATGCGATGCTTAGTTCCGGGGAATTCCTGTACATCGACTAGACCGCGGCGGCGTGCCGTGGCGGCTTCGAGTGCGTTTGGCTTGTTTGTGCTCCAGTCGAGAAACTCTACTCTCGTTTTTGGAAGGAGGTAGTCCGGTTGTCTTCGACCCGCCGCCACGCGATGCACAACAACGCGGGCGAGGCGAGGACATCGCGCTCTACCGGTTCAAGAATGTCGAGGACAAAGCCATTGGTTACCCTATCCACAACTTCGATCCCGTCCCGGCGTGACTTCTTTTCTCGCCTCGCCAGTGGTGTTCACGGGGCTGCGCTCGCCTGGCTGTTTGGCCGCGATCTGTTCGACGCCAGTCCTCTGCAAGCCTCGCCTGAGGAGGCCTTGCGCGCGCACGATCTGAAACCACGCCCGCCAAACTTCCCTGGAAAAGCCAAAGCGGTCATCCATCTATTCATGAACGGCGGCCCCAGCCAGGTCGACCTCTTTGATCCTAAACCGGCGCTCCAGAAATTTGCGGGGGCTGCAGCCCCGCGAGACATTCTGAACCAGATCGAGTTCACCAACGAGGTTGGCGGCCTTCTGCCGTCTCCGTTCAAGTTCCTGCGCGGCGGCCGATGCGGCATGGAAATTTCCGAGCTTCTACCCCATCTGGCACAGCGTGCCGACGACATCGCTCTGATCCGCTCGATGCACGGCGAGCACTTCAATCACGAGCCAGCACTCTATCTGATGCACTCCGGCCGCACGCTTCCGGGACGCCCGTCTCTGGGCGCGTGGGTGACCTACGGACTGGGAAGCGAAAATCAGAATTTGCCGGGATATGTGGTTCTGGATGATCCCAAGGGTTTACCCATCAACGGCATTCAAAACTGGCAGTCGGGCTGGCTGCCACCAGTCTATCAGGCAACGCGCTTCCGCTCCGAAGGGCCGCCCGTCCTGAACCTGACACCCAGCGAGGAGCTTCCCAACGCCTTGCTTGAGGCCGAGCGGCGTTTGCTCCGCCGCCTGGATGTGAGCCACCGCAAGTCCCGCCCGTCGCAGCCGGACCTCGATGCGCGCATCTCCGCTTACGAACTCGCCGCGCGCATGCAATTGGCGGCCAGCGACGCTCTCGATCTGTCGCAGGAAAGCGAACAGACGCGGCAGATGTACGGGCTGGACCAGGAACAGACGGCGTCCTATGGCAAACGCTGCCTGATGGCTCGCCGCCTGGTTGAGCGCGGAGTGCGTTTCGTGCAGATCTTCATCGAATCGCAGATCTGGGATTCTCACTCCAGCTTGGCCGAGAGCCTGCGCTATGCGTGCGGCAAGACCGACAAGCCCGCGGCCGCGCTGCTGGCAGACCTTAAGCAACGGGGACTGTTGGATAGTACTTTGGTGATTTGGGGTGGCGAGTTCGGAAGAATGCCGCTCTCTCAGACCCGCGGAGACCCGAACATGGCAGGCCGAGATCATGGCCCAAACGGATTCAGCCTATGGATGGCGGGTGGAGGCATCAAGGGAGGTGTCACGTACGGGTCAACTGACGACATCGGCCACAAAGCCGCGGAGAATCGCGTCAGCGTTCACGATTTTCATGCCACGATGCTACACCTGCTCGGCATGAACTTTCGCGATCTGGTTCATGAGCGCCACGGACTCAAAGAACGACTCACGGACCAATTCCCGGCGCGCGTCGTCACGGAAATCCTCGCCTGAACAAGGCAGAAGCAAACCGCGAAGGCGTAAAGGAACCGAGTAACTCTGGGTTTAGGGTCAAGGGCTCAGGGATCAAAGCGACCAGAGCTTGCTAGGACTCGCGCTTCCCAGCGCAAGCAGCCAACAACGCCGTCGGGCGCGCAGGAATGCCGGCAACCATTGCCACTCCTCTCGAACCGCCCGTCTGTGCCGACCAGCAGTCCTGCATCTGGTCATTCCCGCAAAGAACTCATCTGATGAACAACAGTGCTAGCCCTTCTTCAGTCCGCGGTAGCGGGCGAGCCACATGCCGTAGACACGCAGCAGTTCTCTGTCTGGGGATGACCACATTGTTGCACTTCAATTCCGCTGCTTTAATGGTGGCCAGATCTCCTTTAGAGGCTGCTTGAGGCCGCGACAATAGAAGACCTCGAAATGCTGGTAGGGCATGGAGTAGGGGTGATATACGTCGGCAACTTTTTGTAAGCTTTCGAAGCGTTGAAGCAGAAGAATGGGGCATGTCAGGCAGCGTTCCGACTGGTCGGGACATGCAATCCCCGAGTACGTGAAGGTCACTGCTTTTGACCTGGAAGGCAAGTTGTCTCCAACTGGAGCTGGGACACCACCAAGGCCAGCCTGTGCCTTGGAGGCAGCCATCAGCCGCAATCGATGCGGTGAATCGCGGTCTGCACCGGCTCGCCGGTGACGACCACGGCGTCCTTCTCCAAGTACAGATTGACCTCGGAACGAATTCCAAACTCAGGCAGGTAAATGCCCGGCTCGATGGAAAAGCAGGTGTTGGCGATGAGGTGCCGTTCGTCTTTGGTTTCCAGGCAGTCCATGTTGGCGCCGGTGCCGTGGTCGTCTTCGCCGATGTTGTGGCCTGTGCGATGAATGAAGGACTCGCCAAAGCCCCTTTCGGAGATGTAGCTTCGAACGACATTGTCTACTTCCCAGCCCTGAATCTTCCGCGAGGGGTAGTTCGTTTTGACGAAAGCCACACCCTCGTCGCGAGCCGAACGAACGATCTGCCAGATGTTCGCGATCTGGCCGGGTACCGCGTCCCCCAGGTAGGCCACCCAAGTGTAGTCTGCATACACCGATTCCGGCTTGTCGAGCTTTCCCCAGAAATCGATCAATAGCAGATCACCGCGGCGGATTTCGGCGGAGCCGGCTTCAGACGGTTCGTAGTGTGGCTTGCCGCTGTTTTCGTTGACGGCCACGATCGGCGGCGAGAACGTCGTCAGGCCAGAGCGGCGGTAGCGCTCGAGCATGCCCTGCTGCGCCGCATACTCGCTGAGACGATCCCCCTGCCGCACTGCGTCAGCCACGGCCTGGAAGGTTTGAAACAACACGGCCATCAGCAACCGGCTGGCTTCCAAATGCATTTCGAACTGCTGCTGGCTCCAACGGGACTGAAAGTACTGAACCAGGTCGGCCGAGGACACAACTCTTTTCCCCAAGCCTTCGACCGCCTCGACGGTGCCTGCGTCCACGCGGGAAACGTAGGGAACCGAACAGAGCGGAGAATACTCCATGGCGATCGTCGTGTGTCCCTCAAGCATCTGCTTCAAGCCATCAATCATCTCCTGCCAGCTTCGGAACGTCCGCACGGGCGTGTTCAGCGACTCAAAGCCGGAGCGTTCGATGCGATGACAGAGCACAACAGGATCCCCTTGCTTCGGAATCCAGTAGTACCAGCGCCGGGTCAACATGCCCGATTGCAATCCGACAAGTTTCTTGGCAATGGGATTGAGGCCTTGGAAATCGTAGAGCAGCCACCCATCGAGGCCTGCCTCGGAGAGCTGATGTTGGGCTTCTCGAATGTCGATCATGTTCGCTCCAATCGTATTGTTTCAGGTTGTCGGAAGGTTACTGGGCCCTTCTGGCAGCTTCTGAGCGGATCCGCGGACCACGCTCGGAAGATGAGAGCAGCATTTTCGAAATGCTTCGAACAGGCCGGCTGCCGCCGACCGGACCGCCGAATCGTCGATTGACGAAATCCAGTTCATGCCGGTAAAGTGTAATCGTTTCTTATTGAACCAGCTATCTCTAGACCCAGGGGGGGCACGCATGAACTGCCAGGATCACCTCTACCGAAACCAAGACCCGAGACAGGTCAGCCGGCGTTGGTTCATCGAACAATGCGGCGTCGGCCTCGGGGCCGTGGCATTTGGTCAGCTCCTGCAGAATTCGGGATTCGCGTCGTCCCTTCAGACGGCGCCACCCAACCCATTGGCGCCCAAGGCGCCACACTACGCGCCGAAGGCCAAAAGCGTGATCTTTCTCTTCATGGCGGGTGCACCCAGCCACTTGGAGTTGTTTGACTTCAAGCCACAGCTGGCGAAGTTCGATGGGACGCTACCGCCTCCGGACCTGCTAAAAGGCTACCGAGCGGCTTTCATCAATCCTAATTCGAAGCTCCTGGGGCCTCGGTTCAAGTTCGCGAAATACGGCCAAAGCGGCGCGGAGCTGTCCGAGTTGCTGCCCCACCTTTCGACGGTCGTCGACGATATTACCTTCGTCAAGTCGATGGCGACCGACGCCTTCAACCACGCTCCAGGGCAGATCCTCATGAACACAGGTTCGCAGCAGTTTGGCCGGCCGAGTTTCGGCTCGTGGGTGACCTATGGCCTCGGGAGCGAATCCCAGGACCTGCCCGCGTTTGTCGTGTTCAGCTCGGGCAAGAAAGGACCCAGCGGAGGCAATTCCTGCTGGGGCAGCGGCTTCCTGCCAACGGTTTACCAGGGGGTTCACTTTCGCGGCAGTGGCGATCCGGTACTCTACCTGTCGAACCCCCGAGGGCTGGACCCGCAGCTTCAGCGCGACTCGCTCGACAGCTTGCGCCGGCTGAACCAGATGAGGTTAGCGGCAACGGGAGACCCGGAAATCGCAACCCGAATCAACTCGTTCGAGATGGCGTTTCGAATGCAAACGAGCGCTCCAGAGCTAATGGATCTTTCGAAGGAGCCCAAGAAGCTGCTCGAGATGTATGGCGCCGAGCCGGGCAAGCCGTCGTTCGCAAACAACTGCGTGCTGGCCCGGCGGTTGGTCGAAAGGGGTGTGCGCTTTGTCCAGCTTTACCACGAAGCCTGGGACCAGCACGGCAACCTCGTGAGGGATCTGCGCAAGAACTGCGAAGACACCGATCGACCCTGTGCGGCGCTGATCCGAGACCTGAAGCAACGGGGCCTGCTCGACAGCACTCTCGTCATTTGGGGAGGCGAATTCGGGCGCACGCCGATGGTTCAGGGAGGCAACGACGGGCGCGATCACCATCCCAACGCGTTCACCATGTGGCTGGCAGGCGGGGGCATCCAGCCCGGAATCTCGCTGGGCGAAAGCGATGAGCTGGGCTTCAACGCGGTGAAGGACAGAGTTCACGTGCACGACTTGCACGCAACCCTCCTGCACCTGCTGGGTTTCGATCACACCAAGCTGAGCTACCGCTTCCAAGGACGCGACTTCCGATTGACTGACGTCCACGGCGAGCTGGTGAAACGGCTGCTCGCGTAGGCATGCCGGGACTGAGAACGCGACCCGCGCGGCTTTCCACCGCGCCCAGTGCAGCCGATGCACCCTTGGGCTGCCATCCGTCGTCTGCTGGGGACTTGAGTCCTAACCTCTTTCCGAGCTTCAGAAAAAACGCGCTAGCTTTCGGTCAATTCCTCCTCCAGCAGCTGTTTCTGGTACAAGTCCGAATAGTACCCATCCCGCGCGGCCAGTTCCTCGTGCGTGCCGCGCTCCACGATTTCTCCACCTTTTAGAACGATGATCTGATCTGCAAACTTCACCGTAGAAACGCGGTGACTAATTAGAATCGACGTTCGGCCGCCCATGACCTCCTTCAAATACCCTAGGATCCTCTCTTCGGTGGCGGTATCGACGCTCGAAAGGGCATCATCGAGCACCAGGATTCGAGGATTGCGAATCAGCGCGCGAGCAATGGCCGTGCGCTGCTGCTGTCCGCCGGAAAGTGTGATGCCCCGTTCGCCTATCATCGTATCGAAGCGCTTCGAAAAGTCCTCGATGTCGGGAAGAATGTCGCCCAGCCGAGCCGCCTCGCGAATCGTTTCCAACGAAGCTTTCTCGACACCAAACGCAATATTGTCACCGATCGTTTCGCTGAACAGAAAGGTCTCCTGAGGAACGTAGCCCAGGTTCGAGCGGAGCGTGCACAATGAATACTGCGCCAGTGGCAGGCCGTCGATGCGGATTTCTCCCTCCGTCACATCATAGACGCGTGCGAACAAGCTCACCAGAGTGGTTTTCCCTGACCCGGTTTCTCCGACAATCGCGTAGGTCGCTCCCTGAGGAATCCGCAGGTTGATGTTCTTGAGGACCGGCTGGCCGTTGTAGGCGAACGAGACATTGCGAACCTCGATCTCTCCCCGGATTGGGGGCGTTTGGCTCGCATCGACCAGAACTGCCGGGGGGCCGCCCCTGCGGGAAACGCCTTGTGCCCGGTGGATCTTGACCGATTCGTCGAAGATCTCGGGGCGCGCATCGAGAATCTGGTTCATTCTGCCGGCAGAAGCGGTGCCACGTTCCACGATGTTGATCACCCATCCCAGCGCAACCATAGGCCAGGTCAGGATGCCCAAGTAAGCATTGAAAGCTACGAAGTCTCCCAAGGTCATGCGTCCGGCAATCACCTGGCGCCCTCCGTACCACAGAACGAACACACCTCCCAGACCAAGGAGAAAGCCCAGCACCGGATAGAAAAGCCCCCACACACGGATCAATTGCAGGTTCTTGTGGATGTACTCCTGGCTGAGCCGTTTGAACTCGAGAATCTCGCTTTCCTCCTGCGTGAACGCCTTGATGACCCGCACTCCCGATAGATTCTCTTGGACGCGCGCGCTGATTTCCGAAAACGTCTCCTGGATTTTCTCGTAACGATGGTGGATGACCGCGCCAAAATACTTCACCGAGAAGGCCACCGCCGGGACACAGAGGAGCGCGAACAGTGTGAGCGCACCGTTGATGCGCAGCATCAGGAACACCACGATCGCAAGCCGGATGAGGGTGTTCACCGAATACATGATGCCCGGTCCCAGCATCATGCGAACGGCATTCAAGTCGTTGGTCGCCCGCGACATGATATCGCCGGTGCGGTGGTTCTGGTAGTAGCGTCGCGAAAGCCCGAGCAAGTGGGCAAAGAGATCGTTTCGGAGGTCGTATTCCATCAGGCGCGACGCACCAATCATGATGCGGCGCATGAGAAAGAGAAAGACGCCTTCCAGAACGGCAAATAGCAAGATGAGGGCGCCGAAATAGAACAGGCGCTCTTTCGAGATGAACGCACCCAAAGAATCGATGGCGTGCTTGAGCACCAGCGGCGAGACAGCCCCCGCCAGATTTGAAAGCGTGACACAAACGACGCCGATGGCAAGGCGAAGACGATACCGCTTCGCACAGGCTGCCAGGCGCGACAATTTCGACAACCGGTTCATCGTTGGAGAGCTCGCAACACGGGAAAGAATATAGCAGATTAGGTCGATGGATTCGAACTCCAGCCGAAGGCCGCTGGCGTGACGACGCCAGGCTTGTGCCGGTCGCCAGGCAGGCGCCACCAGTGAAGCACTCGCGTGCTTCGCCTGGGCGCCACGTCAGTGGCGCCCTTGGCCTAGACTTGCTCTAGCTATGGCTAGGCCAGTAGGTACCATATCGTCATTCCCGCAAAAGCGGGAATCCCGTCTTACTGTGGGTACCGGTACTTGAGGGTTAGCCCCAACCATCCCCGGGCTCCCTTGCGCGGGAGTGACGGCTTCGATGTGGCATGGGTATCTTGCCCGTGCAGCACTAGCGTGTAGAAACTCCAGAGTGAAGCACCCATGTGCTTCGCTAGAAACGGAAGCAATCCGTGCACTCGTAGTACCGTCACGTGCCTGTCCCCGTGGGAAACACACAAAGAACTCCTGCTGGCGGCGACGGGCGCCACGAGATCAGCTCGATCTTGGGCACAGCGCCAACGGCTCAGCTGCCCGGCTCGGCTGGGTGTGCGACAAATTTGTGGGTGAATTTTAGCTGGCCCGTCGGGATTCCCAGAAGTCTTCCCATAGGTTGCTTAGGTCCAGACAGCGCAGAGCCGAGATGGCATTGGCGCCGCGCAAGGTCCAGTG
>VFZK01000161.1 GCA_016871215.1 Acidimicrobiia bacterium
GCCACGGTCGAATCCATCGTGGCAAAACTCTCGCGGTGTCGTCAGACTCTTGAGCAAATTCAGCCCGGTTGTACTCAACCCAGAACCAGAAAACCTCAAAACCAACTGTCCATCTAATTCTTGGACACTACACTAGCTCTCCAAAAACTCCAGGAGGTCTTGCAGCTGGACAGCAGCAATGCGGAAGCGCTCAGTCTGAAGGCCTCCGCAGAAACCCGGCGCACGGAAGAGAAGATCGATGACTGGTTCCGGCTGGCGCGCCAACACATCGACCGTTGCGACTTCTTTCATGCTCGTGAAGCGCTCCAGAACGTTCTGCAACTGCGGCCGAGCGAAACAACTGCGTTGCAGCTGCTCTCTGAAGCAGGCCGGCGTGAACAGGAATATCTGCGGGTGCGGCAGCAGAAGCAGAAACTTTATGAAGCGGCACTCCACGTCTGGCAAAACGGCGAGGTCAGCGCCGCGCTGAGCAAGCTGCAACAGGTACTCGAGCTGGATCGAAAGCCTCCCGACGTCATTGCGCCCGAGAGCGGCGCCCTCTACCAGAACTTTTACAATCAGGTCCACTCGGAGCACGACGCGATCAACCAGGGCTATGCCGAAGCCCGCGCCCACCTTACAGAGAGGAACTTCGCCGCCGCCGCTGGCCTCTGTGAACGGCATCTGTCCAAATACCCTAACCACGCTTTGTTCCAAGCGTTGAAGTTCGACATCGATGAGCAACAGAGGCAGGAAGTATCCAGCCAGATCGCCGAGATTAACCAGCGCGTCGATACCGAGCCCGACTTGGACCGCCGCGTCAGCATTTTGAGGGAGGCAGCCGAACGTTTTCCCGGAGAAGCCTATTTCGAGGCCGCTCTGCGCCTGATGAAGGATAAGCGTGACCTTGTCAATTCCATCGTCGCCAAGGCCCGCCTGTGCGAAGAACAGGGTCAGTACGGGGAGGCGCTGGGGCAGTGGGAGATTTTGAAGACCATCTACAATCTCTACCCAGGACTGAGTGTCGAGATTGACCGGGTGATGAAGCGGCGCGATCTGCAGGTGCGCTCCTCAGCCAAGGCCCACTGGGTCGAGCAGATCGATCTGCATTTGGAGTCCGCTGAGTACACGCGAGCCAGGGAGTTGCTGGATCTGGCCAAAGCCGAGTTTCCTCAAGATTCTGAGCTCGGAGAGTTGGAGCGGCTGGTCTCGCAGGGCGTGGCTCGGTCGTAGTGTCAGTCACCAGGCGGTTGATTTCTTCAGGCATCGACCGGTCAAAGCTCCGCAGGCCCGCCTCGATGTGAGCAATAAGGGGCCTCGGCCGCTCGGATGGCGAAGGATACGCAATTTTCGACGCCACCAAGGAACAAGCTGCCGTCGAGTTCACGTCGCCAACGACCAGCAGGAGGGAGGGCGTTTCCTTCAGGAGCACACCCTCGAACCGCTTCATAATCTCCGCAGTCTGTTGCGCGTGCGAACCCGATCCAACCTCAAGATCGACGTCGGGCTTGGGAATTTCCAAGTCACGAAAGAAGGCATTCGACATCTGTTCGTCGTAGTGTTGCCCCGTATGCACCAGAACGTGCTGGATGAATGGCACTGCCTGGGATCGATTGTGGGCTTCGATCGCCTTCATGATCGAGGCGATCTTCATGAAGTTCGGCCTGGCCCCAGCGACTACCATCGCTTTCAGCGGCTTCAAGAAAGCTCCTCCTGACACTGCGGTCACCGTACGCGCTCTATATCGGCTCCGAGCCCTTTCAACTTTTCTTCGATTCTCTCGTAACCGCGATCCAGGTGGTAGACGCGACCGATGAATGTCTCTCCGTGGGCGACCAGCCCTGCCAGGACGAGCGAAGCGCTGGCCCGCAAGTCGGATGCAATTACCTTTGCCCCTGTTAGCTGCGTCTTTCCGAAAACGATCGCACGGTTACCCTCGATTTTGATGTTGGCGCCCATGCGCACCATTTCACTGGCGTGCATAAAGCGGTTCTCGAAGATGGTCTCGGTAACGATCGAAGTGCCTTCTGCTTGAGTCATCAACGCCATGTACTGGGCCTGCATGTCGGTGGCGAAGCCAGGATGCTCGGCTGTAATCACATCCCGCGCCTTCAGCCCATGCGGCGCACTCACCCTCAGCACGGATGGAGTGGCCCGTTCGACAACCACTCCGGCTTCTTCCAGTTTTTCGATGACGGCCAGCAGGTGGTCGGCCCGGCAGGATCGAATCTCTACATCGCCGCCAGTAATGGCTCCGGCCGCCAGGAACGTTCCCGTCTCGATACGGTCGGGGATGATGGTGTGTTGGGCGCCATGAAGCCGGGCAGCGCCTTGGATGTGGATCGTACTGCTCCCCGCTCCGCGGATGGTCGCTCCCATTGAGCAAAGCAGATTGGCCAGGTCCGATACTTCCGGCTCACGCGCCGCGTTGTTGAGGACCGTGTCGCCTTCTGCCAGCACCGCGGCCATCATGAGGTTTTCTGTTCCAGTGACGGTGATCCGGTCGAAAAAAATCTCCGTCCCCTTCAGCCGGTCCGCCCGCGCTTCCACATAGCCATGCTCGATCGTAATATCGGCGCCCAGTTTTTCGAATGCCTTGATGTGCAAGTCGATGGGTCTGGCGCCAATGGCACAGCCACCAGGCAAGGAAACGCGAGCCCTGCCAAAGCGCGCAAGCAACGGTCCAAGAACCAACACGGAGGCTCGCATGGTCTTGACCAGTTCGTAAGGCGCTTCGCATGAGGTAACGTTGCGTGCCAGAACCTTGCACGAATGGGTCGACTCCAAAGTCCGAAAGTCGGTCTCGCATCCCAGGTCCCTCAGCATCTGGCCTGTGGTCTGAATGTCGCGGACGCAGGGAACGTTATGAAGGACAATCGGGTCTTCGGTCAACAAGGTGGCCGCCAACGCCGGCAGCGCCGCGTTCTTCGCTCCGCTGATCTCAACTGCTCCCAACAAGGGCCTTCCGCCTTTGATCAGGATTTTATCCATAGCCGTCAGGATGACCTTTCGGTGGCTTGTGCCGCGTGTTCTGGCTCGCGAAAAACCAGTTTGCCTTCGCAAAACGTCGCCTGAACCAAAAGGCCGTTGTCGAGCAACACAAGGTCGGCGTCGCAGCCGGGCCGGATGCTGCCCTTCGACTCTGCAACACCGATGGATTCCGCGGGATTGCGACTCGTCATGTACACAGCCTCTTCCAGCGGGATGCCGGTGTAGTCGATCATGTTTCGCAACGCCCGATCCAGACTCAGGGTACTGCCCGCCAGAGCTCCATTACTGGCACGGCACACTCCCTGCGAAACCTTAACGGACAGGGTTCCCACCCGATAGTCGCCATCGGGCATTCCAGCCGCGCTAATGGCATCCGTCACCAACAGGATTCTCCGAGGTCCCTTGCATCGGAGCAACATCTGAATGGCCACCGGATCGACGTGCACTCCGTCGGCAATTAGTTCGGCCCATACTGTGGAGTCTGTAAGTACTGCGCCGATTACTCCAGTCTCCCGGTGGCTGAAATCACGCATCGCGTTGAAAGTGTGCGTGGCGTTGGACGCTCCGGCCCGGATTGCTTGGCGCGCGACTTCGTACGTCGCATTGGAATGGCCCACCGACACCAGAACTCCCCTCGAGCGAATGTGCTCAATGAACTCCAATCCTCCTGGAAGTTCCGGAGCCACGGTAATCAACCTCACCTGGCCGCCGGACATCTTCACCAACTCGTCGAAAATCCCGGTGGACGGCAAGCGGATGTGCTCTGGTGGATGCACACCCCTCTTCTCCTGGCTGATAAACGGGCCTTCGAGATGCAAGCCCAGAATTCGGGCCCCGCCAGTGTCTTCCGTGATGAGCTGGCCGAGGCTTTCGACCGCCTGAATCGTTTCGATGGGCGGTGCTGTTACGGTCGTAGCCAGGTAAGAGGTTGTGCCGTGACGGGCAAGATGTCTGGAAACCACCGTCATCGCCTCCCGGGTCGCCTCCATCACGTCGTGTCCGCACGCGCCGTGAATATGAACATCGATGAACCCCGGCACTAGTGTCTCGTTCTCGAAATGAAACACTTCGAATTCTTCTTCATGGAAGACCACGGCGGAACGCGGGCCCACTTCCAGAATCTTGCGTCCATCGACCAGCACCACGCCCTGGGGAATGACCGTGTCCGGCGTGATCACCTTTTTCGCAACGAGTGCAATCCTAGACATACAGCCGATTCTTGTTCAAGGAGGCTGTCACGACCGAAGCCAGCGCATGGTCAGTGCGAAACGGGCGCCTCCCCCAATGGGCAGCTGGGACGCCTGCGGCAGCAGGGTCATGGCACTACTCAGCCAGGGCGGCCCGAAGATTGAGCTGCGCGCGTTTGAGTTTCTTCCGAGCCTCTTTCAGCCCGACATTGCATTGCAGCATCACGATCGCGGTTTTCACGTCGCCTTGTGCCTGCCTGAGCGTGCGATCCGAAGTGGCGTAGTCGGCTCCAGTCGCCGACATGACGATACGGCGGCCACGCTGCCTGAGCTTTTCGTTCTTCATTTGAACGTGAATCATCAGGTTGCTGTACACATAGCCGAGCTTGATCATGCTGGCCGTCGTGAGCATATTGAGAACAAGTTTCTGGGCAGTGCCGGCCTTCATGCGGGTGGATCCGGTAACCACTTCCGGGCCAGTCAACGGAGCGATCGACACGTCTGCCAACGCAGCCATCTTCGAATTAGGATTACACGTGATGCTCAGAACGGCTGCCCCGACACTCCGCGCGTACTTCATCGCTCCCAAAGTATAGGGAGTTCGTCCGCTGGCAGCAATGCCCGCCACAACATCTGCTGCGCGCAGTTTCTTTCTCTTTAAAGCCAGGGCGCCGGCGCGCTCGCTATCTTCAGACGCTTCAACAGGCTTGACGGCAGCCTTCATTCCTCCTGCCATGACTCCTTGAACCCAGTGCCAGGGTGCATTGAAAGTTGGAACACACTCGCTGGCATCCAGGATGCCAAGACGTCCACTGGTGCCGGCGCCCACATAGAAGAGTCTGCCCCCTTTCTGGAAGGCCTGCGAAACTAACTCGACCGCCTTAGCGATCTGAGGGATCTCAACGGCCACCGCCTGCGCAACTCTCTGGTCTTCGCGGTTGATGATGCGGAGCATCTTCTCAGTGCTGCCGAGGTCAATTTCCATCGAAGCTGGATTGCGTTCCTCGGTGGGCAGCTCATCCTGGAGAAACGTCGGTTTTTTCATCGAAAGAGTCCAATCGTGCTGCTCCGGAACATCAGGGCAGCTGTTTGCAGCCAAGCCTACGTGTTCCACTAACGCTTGCTCGCACGCGTGTACAGCAAGCATGACGCTTACGAGTGCCTGACGGCACTGCCGCGCGGTATTACCAGCAGCTGGCAGTGTCGCACGCCCGTGCAATATTCCACGGGCCCGGAGGCTAGGGGTTGGGTTGGCCTGAACATCTTGCGTCGTGCCTCAGAGCGTCTTCGTGATTTTCCTGAGAGATCGGGGGCGATCGGGACTCAGGCCTTTCACCTCGGCAAGCCGGGCAGCGAAGAGCTGGCCTGGAATGATATATGGGATGGGCGCAAGAAACTCGTCAACCTTGACGGGAATTTGCACCGCCCGTGTGGCCAGCTCAAGAATGGATGCTTCGCTGGAGATCGCCAGGCACTCCGCCCGCCGCGCCCTTAGCCGCCGCGCCAGCCGGCGCATCTCTTTGAACGTCTTTCCCGGCGGCGCAAACACGATGACTGGAAAATCCGCCTCAATCATCGCCACGGGTCCGTGCAGAAAATCGGCTGAAGAAAAACGCTCTGAAACGACGTAACACGTCTCCATCAATTTGATAGCCAGCTCGAAGACGTTCGTATAGATCAAGCCGCGGCCAACCACCAGGCAATGATCGATGAATCGATAACGTTCCACCAAATCCTGGATCGCTGGCTCCAGTTTCAGGCACTGGCTGGCCAGCTCGGGCAACTGGCTCAGCCGATCGAGGGACCGGCCCTGCCGTAGAGCAGCCGCGAGCAAGTAGAACATGAGCAGTTGGCCTGTGTAGGTTTTGGTGGCCGCAACGCTTCGCTCTTTGCCGGCACGAAGCAGCAAGAGTTCGTCGACGAGCTGTGCCATGGCGGAACGGGGCTCGTTGGTAATGCCCAACGTGCAGGCGCCAGAGTGTTTGGCATCTTTGAGAACTTGGTTGATGTCGGATCCTTCGCCCGACTGCGAGATGCCGACGACCAACGCATTCCTGAGGTCTAGCTTTGCGCGGTACAACGTGTAGACGGACGGCGCCGCCAGTGAGACCGGAATATTTGACGTAATCTCGATCAGGTATCTTCCGAACAGCGCTGCGTTGTCCGAAGACCCGCGGGCCACGAGCACCACGAGACGAATGTCGCGTTCGGCCAAAAATCGCCCGAGAGCCGCCACCTTCGGCCTTTCTTCACGCAGCGTTCGCTCAAGCGCTTCGGGTTGTTGCCTGATTTCTTGAAGCATTAAAGACATGGGTCTCGCTGTCGGTTCAGGTCGATCGCTCTGTATTCGTAACAACCAACGGCACGATGCGTACCATGGCCCCCCAATAAGTGCAATCTTCAGGGTGGGCAGCTAGAAGTGATGGCGAATCGCGCCGAAGAGTTCCAAGCCCGTCGGCTTGTTCTGCGGCAAAGGGTAAGCGCTTGGCTTCCTCATGTCCGAGCCGGCCTCGAGTGTTCGTCGGCCACTCTTGCGACTGCGTCGGCCACCTGTCGTCGAACTTGGCGGATGGCGTCATTCGTCCGTGTGGGATGCACCCGGTTTGTGAGCAGCACGATGAAAAGCTCGTGCTGCGGATCGATCCACAGCGACGTGCCAGTGAAGCCGGTATGGCCGAACGAACGAGGCGATAGCAGACTGCCGGCGGAACTGCTCTCCGAAGGCGTATCCCAGCCAAGCGCCCGGCTGCTGCCTTCAGGGAAGTTCTGGCGGGCGGTGAACATGTCCAGCGTACTGCGCCTCACAAGACGCCGATGGTCATAGATGCCTCCGTTCAGCAGCATTTGGCAGAAGCTTGCGAGGTCTCCCGAACTTCCAAAAAGGCCGGCGTGCGCCGACACACCACCCATCGCCCAGGCGTTCTCGTCGTGCACCTCGCCCCGCAGCAAGCGGCCTCGCCAGGGATCAATCTCGGTCGGCGCAATCCATTTGAGCCATTTGCGGCTGGGCTTGAAAAACGTTTGTTTCATCCCGAGCGGTTCGAAAAGGCGTGTCATCATGATCCGGTCGAGCGGCAGCGCTGCCAGCTTCTCGAGGATGTCTCCCATCAGGATGAAACCAAGATCGCTGTAGACAGCCTGTGTGCCGGGCTTCGATTCGAGCGGAGCTTGCAGGATTTTCGCCACGAAAGCTGCCTTCCCTCGAAGACTTTTGTAGAGCGGCAGGTAGGCAGGAAGACCTGAGGTGTGCGTGAGCAGATGCCGAACGGTAATCGTGCCTCGGCCTTCCTGGATGAAACTTGAAAAGTACCGGCTGACGGGATGATCGAGCTTCAGCTGGCCCGTTTCGACAAGCTGCATGGCCAGAGTGGTTGCCATGACCTTGGTCAAGGAAGCGAGATCGTAGATCGTCTCGTTCGTTACTGCCGGCGCCTTGGGCGAATAATCCAACTTACCGTAGCCTTTCTGGAAAACCAGATGACTCTGATGCCCCACAGCCACAGCGGCGCCAGGAAACGCTCGCGCTGAAATCCATTCTCGCATGAGGGGATCGAGAACCCCTTCCAGCCGGTCTCGCAGCACGGCAGATTCGGGCGAAACAGAACGGCGCAGAACCATTGCCCGGCGTTCCCGTTCCAAGCCGCTGCCGAGAGCAGCCACGCCGGGCAATGTCACAGGCAGTTTCCCTTTGACTGGGATTTCTCCAAACAGAGCCTTGACGGCGGCGATCTGCGAAACATCGGCATTGCTGAAAGTGCAGAGGTAGCCGGGCATGTCAGGGAACCCTTGGATAACATAGGGTGAGCCGAAAGCGATGCCAACGACGGCTCGTACGGCGTGCGAGAGATCGTTGAGCCTCTCGCCAAGCTTTTCTGGAAGGCCGACCGTTCCCGTGCCGGTCACGACGCGAGCGAAGATCGCGCAGACTGCCCGCTCTGCCTGGCGCGCTTTTTCCAGAGCGTTGCTCCATTCGCCGTCCGAAGTCGATACCGACACACGGTCGAAGGTGACGTCGTCAAAGCGCGCTCGCAACGCTGCCTCGAAAGCGCCTGTCTCTTCGCCGGGACCCCGGCTGAGCACCATCACGACGTGGAGCGAGCGCAGAGTCTGGAGGTCGAAGGGAACCACTCCAGAACAATCACGCACCAGTGTCACGGCAGCATCGGCCATCCGTTGCGCCTGTTCCTGAAGCGCGGGGTCGTTCACGACGCGGCTAAGGCCATGGAGTCCCACACGGCGCTTGTGCTGCAAACCAAGCCAGGCTTTCGCTGCCAGAATCTTGCGGACCGAACGGTCCAGCCGCCTGCTGCTGATTTCACCATTGTGCACCGCTTGCAGCAGGCTCTCGTACACAGCATCCGGGTCAGGCGAATCGAGCAGAACGTCAACACCCGCCTTAAGAGCGCGCACGGCGGCATCGCCTGCCCAGTAGCCTTCAGCCAGTCCGGCCATGGCCATTGAATCCGTAACGATCAGGCCCGAAAACTTCAGCTCTGTGCGCAGCAGCCCGTCTAGAACTTTGCCAGACAGAGTTGCCGGCAGGCTCAAGTTACCCTCGATGGCCGGCACGGCCAAATGTGCGGTCATCACAGCATGAACACCCTCGTGAATTGCTTTTTTGAAGGGAATCAGCTCCAGCACATCGAGCCGTCGCCGGTCTAGGTTCATCACAGGCAGTGCCAAGTGCGAGTCGATGGCTGTGTCGCCGTGCCCGGGGAAATGCTTGGCGGTAGCCATAACCCCGGCTTCTTGCGCGCCGCGAATGAACGCAGCACCGAATCTGGCGACCTGCTCGGGATCCTCGCCGTAGGATCGAACGTTGATCACTGGGTTTTCGGGGTTGTTGTTCACATCCAGGACAGGCGCAAGGATCCAGTTCACCCCGATAGCCCGCGATTCCAAAGCGGTCGCCTTCCCTTGCAAATAGGCCCAATGCTCCGCTCCGGTCGCCCCGATGGCCATATTCCAGGGAAACGAAACTGTGTTGCGCAGGCGAAAATTGGCGCCTCTTTCGAAGTCCGAAGCGATCAGCAAGGGCAGCTTGGAAGCTGTTTGGACTTTGTCGATCAACAACGCGGCTTCGTAAACATCTCCTCCAAAGAGGATAAAGCCGCCCACGCGATGTTCGCGAATCTGCCGCCGGATGTTCTCCATTTCCGGGCTGTTCGAGTGCAGATATACCGCTCGAAAGGCCGGCATGATCAGTTGCCCGACCTTTTCTTCAATTGAAAGTCTTTGCAGAGTCTGCTCGACCCAGCGATCCTGCTTGGAGATTCTCTTGCGGGGCCGGGAAGGCGGCTGGAGACTCATCGAGAGGCCGGAGCGATCGACGTGCGGGAGAGCTGGCGCGAAGACGAAGACATGGTAGACGACCGTGAATATAGCACACGCGCTTCACGCCTCGCCACCGAACGAGCCCTCAGGTCAAAACCCCGTCAAAGTCCGCGCCCTCTCTGACGGTCGGGCTACTGAACAGCTCGGTTACGCCAAAACAGTAGCCCGCGCGTCAGCAAGGGCCCCATGTGGTCGCGAGAAGTAATGGGACTTTGACGGAACCCTGGCCCTCAGGTTTCCGTGTGCGCTCTACTCGTCCGTTACAACCCGAACTGCCGCAGATGATGATCGACGTGCAAGTAGCCCCAGCGAAGCCACTCGCGCTCGGTCAGAGGTCCAAAGAGGGGATGCGAATGAAAATGAAAGTCTATTTGAGCGGACGTGAACCTTTCGATCAAAACAGCAAGCGTCTTCAAGTCTTGGTCGAATTCCGCCGGACGGCTACAATCGTGCCCTTCCTGATCGACTTCAGGCATCGTTTTCACGCCCTTAGGCCAGGGCAAGGGAGCGCGAAGGGCAATCCACTTAGGAGGCATGGAGAAACAAGATGGCACAATTAAATTTGCGCAGTTTGCACGTTAGCTTGTGTCGACGCCGAATTTCTTGATGTGATCGTGTAGTTCCATTCTCCGTGAAAATCGGCGGGCTTCAGTTGCACTCGCGACATCTCTTCCTCGGATACCTCAATCCCTTTTTCATAGCTGCCGAGGTCCAGTCCTGCCTGAATGGTCAATCCTTTCTGGGTCGTAGTTCCGGCAATCAGATTGACAGTCACTTCCAGGCTGCTCAACGGGCAGCCCCGCCAGCTTGCCGTAATGTGACAAAACATGCGATGTTCAATCTTGTTCCATTTGCTGGTTCCGGGAGGGAAGTGGCCAACGGTCACTGTCAGACCCGTGTCATCAGCCAACTTCTGTAGCTCGCGTTTCCAGAGTCGGACTCGGTAACCATTGCTCCCTCCGGCATCAGCCGTGATGAGCAGTTCCCGTGCCTGCGGATAGGCGCTCGCGCCCATGTGGGTCCACCAGTTCCGGATTGAAGATACGGCGAACTGCGACGTGTCGTGATCCACTCCCACACTCACCCAACCTTGGTTCCGGCCCGTATCCAAGATGCCATAAGGAATTCCTTTGCCCAATTGCTTGTCCTCGAAATCATGGGTCCGCACGGGTTCCGGCTTTCCTTGGGGATGCCACTCCCGTCCGCCGTTCTTGAAATCTCCGATCAGCTCCTTTTTCTTGGCGTCCACTGAGATCACGGGTTGTCCCCGTTGTTGAAAATCCCGGCATTGCTGGTTCAGATACTGGAACTGCGCGTCCCGGTCGGGATGTTGTTTGCTCCCTTCCTGGGTCTTCTTTAACCCTTGTAGACTGTAC
>VFZK01000162.1 GCA_016871215.1 Acidimicrobiia bacterium
ACTGACTCCCGAGTGGATCTTCCTAAGAGTGAAGAAAATTGAAATCGGTCACTACCAAAAACTCCCGTTACTGAACTGACATGAACAACTTGCAGACACTGTAGGCTCGAACAGCTGGACACTAGTGATGAGAAATGACCAATGACGAATGACAAATGACCAATGAGAACCGGGCGAACCCGGCTGCCAGGCACGCCGAGCAGATTCGATTGAAGCCGGGAAAGATCGATTGGTCATCGGTCATTTTTCATTGTCGCTTCCCAAACCTGGAACGACAGATGAGAAATGACCAATGAAAAATGAGCAGGTCATCGATTAGGCTTCGATCTTACGGGAAGAATCAAGGAGAGCTTTCGAGTGCACATCTTCTTGCGACGACAAACACTAGCCCCATGGGTCTGTGCGTTCCTCTGCCTAGCCCTGGCTGTGGCAGGAGCTGGCTGTGGGCAGCGAAACAGCGGACGCAAAGTCATTGGAGTGACGCTGCTGACCAAGGAGCACGTTTTCTATCGTGACCTGGAAAGTGGATTGAGGGCGGCCGCCGAACAGAAGAGTTACGACTTGCTGATTACGTCAGGGGATTGGGATCTGGCGAAACAGCAAGGGCAAATCGAGAACTTCATCGTCCAGAAAGTCGCTGCTATCATCGTCTGCCCCGTGAACTCAAAAGGAATTGGACCGGCCATCGAGAAAGCTTCCCAGGCCAAGATCCCCGTCTTCACAGCGGACATCAAGGCGGACAGTGGACCCGTGGTGTCGCACGTGGCCTCCGACAATTTTTTGGGCGGCAAACTGGCGGGTGAGTACATGGCTAAGGCGCTTGCGGGCAAGGGCAAGGTCGCAGTGATCGACCAGCCAATCGTCGAATCGGCCATCGAGCGCGTTCGCGGCTTTGAAGAGGTCATCAAGCAGCATCCGGAGATGCAGATTGTTGCCAAGCCGACCGGTGACGGTGTCCGCGACAAAGCGATGAAAGCTGCCGAAGACTTGCTCCAAGGATTCCCAGATCTCCAAGGCATCTTCGGTATCAATGACGATAGTGCGCTAGGCGCTTTGTCGGCCATGGAGTCAGCTGGGCGCAAGGGGATTGTGGTGCTAGGGTTCGATGCTATTCCTGAAGCCCGGGCCGCGATTCTACGTGGCACTGCCCTCAAGGCTGACGTGGTTCAAAACCCCAAGGTCATCGGCCAGACGACGATTGAAACGATTGATCGATACCTGAAAGGTGAACCTGTGCCGCGGTTGATTCCGGTGGAAGTCAGAGTTGTCGACAAAGCGATTCTGGAAAACGAGAGTCGCTAGCAGCGAAGGGGACTGAATATCGAGAAATCGTCTCTGACCGCTCAACGGTGAACCCCGACCCCGTTCAAACCTCGAATCTTCGCATTCCAACTTTCTCGTGCCTCTACTTCAGATGACGGATATCACCAAGGAATTCCCGGGCGTGCGGGCGCTCGACGGGGCGCAGCTGTCTGTGGAGGCTGGCGAGTGCCATGCTTTGGTGGGTGAGAACGGAGCGGGCAAGTCAACCTTGATGAAGGTGCTTTCGGGGGCCTATCATCCGGACGCTGGGGTGATCATTCTGGGTGGTTCGGTGCAGCAGGTGACTTCTCCGATTGTGGCTCGCAAGCTGGGAATCACGATGATCCACCAGGAATTGAACCTGCTGCCGGAGATGACTGTTGCTGAAAACATCTTTCTCGGCCATGAAATCGTCAGGGGCCCACTACGGTGGTTGGACAAGCGGGCCATGGAGAACAAGTCAGAGGAGTTATTGGCGAGTTTTGGGCAAAAGCTGAGCGGGCGGACTCTGGTGAAGAAGATCAGCCTGGCGCAGCAGCAAATGGTAGAGATCGCCAAGGCGATTTCGGTTCAGTCGAAGGTCATCATCATGGACGAGCCTTCTGCGATCCTCACCGATCGGGAGTTGGCAGAGCTGTTCGATCTGATTGGCCGGCTGAAGAAACAAGGTGTCGCGATCGTTTACATTTCGCATCGTCTTGAGGAGATCTTCAGCATCTGCGACCGGGTGACCGTCATGCGCGACGGGAAGACCGTGCACACCGATCAGACTTCCAACGTCACGCAAGACCAGATCATCCGGTTGATGGTGGGTCGCGAAATTGAGCAGTTTTTCCCCTCGCAACACTCGAACCCCGGAGGGGAGATTCTGAGGCTTGAATCGGTAACGCAGCGCGGCAAGCTGCACAACATCAATTTGAGCTTGCGAAAAGGCGAGATCGCCGGGTTGACGGGACTGGTTGGAGCCGGCCGCACCGAGCTTGCCCGAGTGATCTTCGGAGCAGAGCAGGCCGACAGCGGGCAGATGTTCCTCGATGGACGACCGGTGAGTTTCCGCTCACCTCGACAAGCCATTGACGCCGGTATTGGTTTGTTAACGGAAGATCGAAAGAACCAAGGCTTGGTGCTCAGCATGATGGTTCGCGAGAACACGAGCATGGCTAGCCTCGTCCGATTGGTGAAGCACGGCTTCGTTGACATTCGCGCCGAAAAGGAAGCAACGCGCGGCTATATCCGCGATCTGCAGATCAAAACTCCCTCGACCGAACAAAAGGTTCGGAACCTGAGTGGGGGAACCCAACAGAAGGTCGTGCTTGCGAAGTGGCTGTTTACGAAAAGCCGAGTCTTGATCTTCGATGAGCCCACGCGCGGCATCGATGTCGGCGCCAAAGCCGAGATTTACCAATTGATGTGGAAGCTGGTGGCGCAGGGCATTGCCATCCTGATGATTTCTTCGGAACTGATCGAGGTTCTGAAAATGTGCGATCGCATTCTCGTGATGCACGAAGGCGAGATCACCGGAGAACTCAAGCAGGCCGAGGCAACCCAGGAGAAGATCATCGCTATGGCGATGGGCCTTGAACAGCCTGCGAGTTGCTGAGGCCGTTTGCTAGCCGCGGGAGTTGGGCACTCCTGCGCGCAATGTTTCCCAAGTGAGTTGCTCATGTCCGTCCGGCGAGACACCCTTCCTGCCTCCGTTGCGTTCACCGTTGATGCCTAGCCTATTGGGTCGTATCAGCTCTGCAGCCCAGTTTCTCATTGTTGCCGCCGTGGTGATTGAGTGCGTGGTATTCGCGCTGCTCTCTCCGAGTTTTCTCACGCTCGATAACTTCGTCAACGTCGCGTTGCAGATCGCGATTTACGGCATCCTGGCGGTCGGCATGACGCTTGTGATTCTTACCGGAGGCATCGACCTGTCGATCGGCTCCATCGTGGCGTTGTCAGGCGTTGTTGCCGCGGGCCTGTTGGAAAAGCTGGCTCATGAGGCGAGACTGGCAATACTGCTGGCCACCCTCGCCGGTGTCGGCATCGGCATGGCTTCGGGCAGCTTCGCAGGACTGATGGTGACTCGGTTGCGCGTTCCACCGTTCATCGTGACCCTCGCATTGATGACGGTCTGTCGCGGGCTTGCGTTTATCTTCACGGGGGGCTTTGCCATTGGAAATCTGCCGCTGGGATTCAGCTTTCTAGGACGCGGACACCTCTGGGCCATTCCCATTCCGGTAGTGATGATGGCGCTGGTTTTTCTGGGAGGCCATCTGCTATTGTCGAAGAGCGCGCAAGGCCGCTATATCTATGCCATCGGTGGCAATGAGGAGGCGAGCCGCCTGTCGGGGATCGATACACGGGGCGTCGTTCAGCGAGTTTACCTGCTGAATGGCGGCCTGGCAGGGCTGGCGGGCATCACACTCGCTTCCCGGCTTGGCGCTGGCGTGCCCAACTCAGGCCTCAACTATGAACTCGATGTGATCGCCGCGGTTGTGGTTGGAGGCACCAGTCTGATGGGAGGGTCCGGAGGGGTAGCGGGAACGTTTTGGGGAACGGTGTTCATTGGCATCCTGAATAATGGTTTGAATCTTGCCAATGTCGACCCTTACACACAGAAGGTCGCGTTGGGTGTCGTCATCCTCCTGGCTGTGCTGCTGGATCGCATCAAGAAGTAGGCTCTTGGGGGCTACGCGAGTTCGAGCTTCCTGCGCTTTGCGCAGAGGTCGAATCTCTGAAAGGAGTTCATCGAAGAGTGGCGCAGAAGCGCCAGGATCGCCGCACGTTGTGCGCCTGGAGGTTCTTGGCGCATCGCGCTCGCACTTCGCATTGCGTTATGTTTCTTGGAATCGACATCGGAACCACTGGAACGCGCGCAGTCTTGATCGATGCTTTGGGCAAGGTCGTCGGCGGCGAGTCCTCCGAACACGAGCCGATCAGCACACCAGAGCCTCAATGGGCAGAACAGCAACCAGAAAACTGGTGGTCGGCAGCGCGCCTGGCCGTAAAGAGTGTGCTGGCGCGCACCGGAGTCAGAGGCGGTGCCATACTGGGTATCGGGTTGTCAGGGCAAATGCATGGCTTGGTACTGCTCGACAAGCAGCACAGCGTCTTGCGTCCGTCTATCATCTGGTGCGACCAACGCTGCCAGGCACAAGCGGATCACATCACGCGAACGGTGGGTTACGACAAGCTCATTGAGATTACATGCAACCCGGCGCTCACCGGCTTTACCGCACCCAAACTGGCTTGGGTGCAGGTGCATGAGCCTGAGGTGTTTCACAGGATCGAAAAGGTCCTGTTGCCCAAGGATTACATCCGATTCCGGCTGACCGGTCAGTTTGCGGCCGAGGTCTCTGATGCGTCTGGAACAACCTTGTTCGATGTCGTACAAAGGCGATGGTCGGACGAGGTGATCGGAGCGCTCAACTTCAGCCGGGACTGGTTTCCAGCTGTGTACGAGTCCGTGGCGATTTCTGGAGACCTCAGCCCTTCCGTGGCTCAGGAGCTCGGTTTGAAGGCTGGCACGCCCGTTGTGGGAGGCGGTGGCGACCAGGCTTCGGGTGGCGTGGGCAACGGGATCGTCTCCCCGGGAATCGTCTCGTCGACCATTGGCACTTCGGGTGTTGTGTTCGCCTTCATGGAGAATCCGGCACGCGACCAGAAAGGCCGTGTGCACACCTTCTGCCATGCGGTGCCCCAGAAGTGGCATGTCATGGGAGTGACGCAAGGCGCGGGTCTTTCGCTTCGGTGGGTGCGCGATCACTTAGGTGGCCTGGAAGTCAGTCTTGGCGCTCTGCTCAAGAAAGATAGCTATGAGCTGCTCACACAACAGGCAGCGCAGGCCAAGCCCGGCTGCGAAGGTTTGATCTTTTTGCCCTACTTGATGGGAGAACGAACGCCGCATCTGGATGCCAACGCGCGTGGAGTTTTGTTTGGTCTGACGGGACGGCATACCCGAGCGGATGTGCTGCGAGCCGTGCTCGAGGGCGTGGCCTACAGTCTGAAAGACTCGTTTCTGATTTTCGACGACATGAAGGTTCCTGTAACGCAAGTGCGCGCCTCGGGCGGCGGAGGCCGCAGCGCGCTCTGGCGACAAATCCAGGCCGACGTTTTCGGCAAGGAGATCTGTACGGTGGCCGCCGATGAAGGCGCAGCCTTCGGATCTGCGCTTGTGGCGGCTGTCGGTGCAGGTGCGTTTGGCTCGGTCGAAGAGGCCTGCACCCAATCGATTCAGCTCAACAATCACACCCATCCTATCGCCGCGAATGCCGCGCGTTATGCGGACTACTACGAGGTGTACCGCTCGTTATATGGCGCCTTGAAGCCAAGTTTTGATAAAGTGACGCGGCTCACGGCATCCTCGTAAGGCGTCAGCGGCCGGCTGCGTCGGTCCGGCCCTCGAGCCGGTTGGCGCAAGAATCGCGGCTCGGCAATTGGTGTGGAATCGGCATAGGAGCCTATGACTCGCTTCGCAATTGGTGTTGACCTCGGCGGAACCAACTTGCGTGTGGCTGCCGTCAATGAGCATGGCGGTTTGTTCGATCACTTGAGCCTCGAAACGCTGGTAGAGCGCGGCCGCGAAGATGTCGTAGACCGGATGACGAACGGCATCCTCGAGCTCGTCAATCGCTGGAAGGACCGCTATCAACTGGCTGGCATCGGAATTGGCATACCGGGAATCCTCCGGTTAAAGGATGGAGTTCTCGTAGCATCTCCGAATTTGCCCGGTTGGGAGAACTTCAACGTTCGAGCTCAAATCGCTAAACGACTGAATAGCCCGTTCTTTCTCGAAAACGACGCCAATGCGGCGGCTCTTGGTGAGAAGTGGATCGGGTCTGGCAAGGACGTGAAACACCTGTGCTTCTTGACGATGGGCACTGGAATCGGCGGCGGACTGATTTTCGACGGCAAGATCTGGCATGGTGTTTCCGGCATGGCTGCCGAGTTGGGCCACGTCACTCTCTACCCGGGTGGCCGGCTGTGCGCCTGCGGCAACCGAGGCTGCCTCGAGGCATACGCTGCAGCCTCGGCGGTGGTGAGCGCAGCCCGCGAGATGCTGCAAGAGGGGCGGGCCAGCGAGGGTCTGCAGAAACTGGCAGCGTCAGGATCGAAATTAACGTCAGCCAGAATCTACGAGTTGGCGAAGGAAGGCGACCCGTCCGCTCAGGAGATTTTTCAAATGGTGGGCCGTGCCTTAGGGATGGCAATCGCCAATTTCATTAACATCTTCGACTTGGATACGTTTGTTCTGGGTGGAGGGGCCGTGGAAGCCTGGGATGCCTTCGAGAAGAGCATGTTCGAGGAGGTTGCCTTGCGTTCGTATGTTTGGCGCAACGATCCCAGGGAGATTCTGAAATCGAGTCTGGGAAGCCAGGCCGGGATCTTTGGCGCAGCCTATCTGGCGCTGGGATGAAGCCAGGTGCGCAGGCCGTCTCTCGCGGACTGATGCTCGCGTGCTGCAACAGGTTGAGGGGCCAACCGACAAAACATTTCTTCTTTCATGGGTGAATTCGAGCGCATCAAGAGGCTGCCGCCCTACGTCTTCAGCATCGTGACCGACCTTAAGATGAAGGCGCGGCGTGCCGGGGAAGATATCGTCGATCTCGGCATGGGCAATCCCGACTTGCCGCCGCCGCCGCACATCGTCAGTAAGCTGATCGAGGCTGCTCAAAAACCACAGAACCACCGGTATTCGGCATCAAAGGGAATCTACCAGCTTCGGTTGGCGATCTGCGAGTGGTACAAGCGGCGATACGATGTTGACCTCGATCCCGAAACGGAGGCCATTGTCACCATCGGATCCAAGGAAGGAATTGCGCATCTGTCGTTGGCCCTGCTAGGGCGCGGCGAAAGCGCGTTTGTGCCGAATCCCTCCTACCCGATTCATTTGTACTCGGTGCTGATCGCTGGAGGCGACATTCACAGCATTCCGATGCTCTCGGGTCACGATTTCATCGAAGAGTTGCAGCGTCGGGTGAAGTTGTTATGGCCTGTGCCCAAGTTGCTAATCATTTCGTTTCCTGCCAACCCGACCACCCAGGTTGTGGAACTGTCCTTCTTTCGGCAAATCGTCGAGTTCGCTGAAGAGCACCAAATGCTGGTCGTACACGATCTGGCGTATGCTGACCTCGTCTTCGATGGATACCGAGCCCCGAGCATTCTGGAAGTTCCGGGAGCCCGGGCGCGAGCTGTGGAATTCTTCACGCTGTCCAAGAGCTACAGCATGCCCGGCTGGCGGGTTGGCTTCTGCGTCGGCAATCGGGAAGTCATCCACGCACTGACACGGATGAAGAGTTACCTGGACTACGGTACGTTCCAGCCGATCCAAATTGCCTCCATCGCAGCACTGCGCGGACCGCAACAGTGCGTGCAGGAAATCGTGGAGGTTTACCGCAGCCGGCGCGACGCGCTTTGTGACGGCCTGAACCGGTCCGGCTGGACCGTCGAGAAACCCAAGGCGACGATGTTCGTGTGGGCGCCGATTCCCGAGAAGTATCGGGCGATGGGCTCCCTGGAATTTGCCAAGCAACTGCTGCAAGAGGCCAAGGTTGCTGTCAGTCCTGGGATCGGATTCGGCGAGTACGGCAACGATTTCGTGCGCTTCGCCTTGGTGGAGAACGAGCAACGCATCCAGCAAGCAGTGCGTGGCATTCGTCGATTCCTGCGTTAGTATTACTGCGTCAGAGCCATTTTCTGGGTGGCGCGGCCATGTGGTTTTCGAGAAGGTTCCTGGTGAGTGCGTACCCCAGCAAATCGCGCCAAGAGTAGGCTGCCTTGTGAACTGGTGTCTCGCTCGCGAGAGTCAGATGGGTTACTCCCAAGTCCGCGCTACTGCCAGCATGCTTTCAGGTCCTTCATGCGGTGAATTGGTCGAGGAACCGATGCGATGACAATCAGCCGACGATCCGTCTTATGTCTGGCCGGCTTTCTCGCCTCGGCTCCCTGGTGTTTGCGCGCAGAAGCGCTGCCGCCGATCCACGAGGAAGTCACATTCAAGAGCATCGACGGGCTGAAGATCTTTGGAAATCTTTACCGTCCCAAAGGAAATGGACCTTTTCCTGCGATCGTGCGCGTGCATGGCGGGCTGCATGGGCAAGCCCACTCGCGGCAACAGGACTACTTTGTCGACAACGGCTACGTGGTGCTGGACGTGGATTATCGTGGCAGCGAAGGCCATGGCAAAGACTATCGCAACAAGCTGACCATGGCTGAGAAGGAACTCGACGATGTTGTCGCGGCCGCCAAGTTCCTGCAGGCGCTGCCAAAGGTTCAAAAAGACAAGATCGCCATCATGGGTGACGATCGAGGCGCCTACATCACGTACCAGGTGATTGCACGTCAGAATCCGTTCAAAGCGGCGGTTGCCATCAGTGGATATACGGATCTGGCGATGCAATACGAGTACGAAGCTGAAATCGCGCCGAACTTCATGGGAATTCAGAAGCTCATGAAAGGTTCGCCCTATACCAACGAAGATCGTTTCAAGGATCTGTCTCCGGTGCACTTCGCCAACAAGATTAATGTGCCTGTTCTCATCTTGCATGGCAACAACGATCGGCTGGTCCTGCCCGACCATGCGTGGAAGATGTCGGAGGCGCTCTTCATGAACCAGAAGGAAAGCGACATAGTGGTTCTTTATAGTCCGGAAGAAGGCACGGGCCATAACTTGAAGGGGAAGGCTCTGGAGCAAGCGCAAGAGCAGGCGTTGAAGTGGCTTAACAAGTATCTGTTCCCCGACAAGAAGAAATAGCAGGCCGCAGAACCGAATCCGATTGCCCATGTCTCCGACCCGCGTCGCGACCCGTACAGCCCACCAGCGAAATCTCTCGCAGGAAGGACCCTTTGAGACCATCAAGAAACTGACCCATGCCTGGCTGCGCAAGAATTCAGAGAGTATGGCCCGCCAGCTAGCCGACGACATCACCGAATTGGGCCCGGCTTTTGCAAAGCCCATTATCGGGAAGCGCCGCTTCTTTGAGAAATATCAAGCCTATTTCTCCGGCCCTCTGCACATCCAGTCGTACCGATTCTTGGATCGCCGTGTCATCGAGTTGGCGCCGCACCTTGCTCTAGTCCATTTCCGCTATCGGATGACAACCAGGAACCGCGGTACGGTCGAGCAGTCAAGTGGCCAGGAAAGCATTCTGGTGGAGCTGAAGCGGGGCCGCTGGCGTGTGAAGTTTATCCATTGGCATCGAGACTAGAGCGCTGAACCTCGTCATCCTGGCTGAACAAGACTTTCGAAGTGGCTCCACGCGGGCTGTCCTGCAGGCCCGTAGGGCCGAACATGTTCAGAAGATCCTGCGCGCGAAGGCAGGCTCTGTCGTGCGGGTCGGGCTGTAAGTCCACTCTGGGCCATCTTCCCTGCCATGCTGAACGCGGCAAAGCGTGTTTCTGGAGACTTGATCGATCGGCAAGCGCAGTGCCGAGTTGACAACCCGGAACGTGCTGGCTAGGCTTGTGGCAGTTTTGGCACTAAGGTTGTGGGTATCTTCGCAAGATCTTGACCGGCGCCGCCTTCGCAGCTCGGTTCCCGCCCCCACTGCGCCGTCAGACGTTCAGGTTTTTTCACTGTAACCTTCGGGAGAACGCTCAATGACAACCCAACCGAATTCTCCGTTGCAGTCATCCATGAAACTGCGTGGCAATCGTGAACCCTTTCCAGCTGCGCCAGGTCTGAAATCGAAGTTCGTCACTGTGAAAGCCGAGTTCCGAACCGGCCGGGCCCGGACGGCACAGCAGGCCGAAACAGTCACCGTCGACAATGACGACCTCGTTGAGCTCGAATTCACCGATGGCCCACGCCTGTGGCTTCGGGGCGACGAGTACCGCCAGCGATTTGGTGGAGTCGCTTCACGAGATGCGACGGGTACGGAAATTCAGCCCGTTCCGGAAAGCCTCGATCTCTTGCCGCAAGGCATGCAAAGCCGGAGCCCTGTCAAGTGGGCCGTCAAATCTCTCAAGGTCTTGGGTGTCGATCTCGAACAGAAGACAGCTGTCCAGATTGGCAAGCTTGTGGATGGACGAACCTCGCCGCAGCGTCCTGGACTCGGGCTGTTTCGATGCGCGACGAGCAGCGGCAAATTCGCGCTCACGCCTCTGGCGCCGGTCAAAACGTCCGCAAGCCAGCCCTTCCTCGTGTTTATTCACGGAACAGCCTCCAGCACCTGGGGGAGCTTCGGCGGCTTGTGGTCGGCAGCCCGTTCTCAAGAACTCGAAGCGCTGCGGCAGTTTTATGCTGACCGCGTCTTGGCGTTCGAGCATGCCACGTTATCGAAGAGCCCCATCGAGAATGCTGCTGAGCTCGCCGAGCTGGTCGCTCGCGTGTTACCAGCGGGGGCAAAATTGCACCTGGTCTCTCAGAGGGTGTTTAAAAACCCTCTGAATGCTGCGCCAGGCGGCGGAGCATCAGGTGAATCATGGCGATCTTGATGAAAGTCTCACTGGTTTCGGGCAAATACTCGTAGTCCTTGCTGAGTCGGCGATAACGGCCTAGCCAGGCAAAGGTCCGTTCCACGATCCAGCGGTGCGGCAGAACCGGGAATCCCTTCTGCGCATCGGAGCGC
>VFZK01000163.1 GCA_016871215.1 Acidimicrobiia bacterium
CGTCCAAGCGTGCGGGAGTAGTGTTGGGAGTATTCGCATCTTAGAGGGAGTTTCAGGAAACGCAATAAATACTTTGTTTTAAGCCATTTGCGCCCGTAGCTTAGTTGGATAGAGCAACGGATTTCTAATCCGTAGGTCGGGGGTTCGAATCCCTCCGGGCGTGCCTTTCAAATGCGGACCCTCGGATTTCTGAGGGTTTTGCAATTTCGGTGGCTCGGTGCGTCTCAAAAACATCACTTGCAGGCGTGGCGCGCGCCGGAATGCGCGCCGCTTTTTCAAAGTGGGAATCGAGCACTTGCAGGTAATGCTGCGCGGCGATGCGTTCGCTGTTGCCGAGCCACGCGCTGACGACGTGAGCGGGGAACACTTCCGTCAGTTCGGTTTGTCGGCTCGCTCTGAGGTTGTGCCACAGTCGCGGCCAAGGGGTCACGCCCGCTCGCTTGATGATCTTCTCGAATCGAGTCCGCAGGTTGACTCGCTTCCAATCGCCAACAGTTGCGGCTTGACGGTGCAAGCCGGCGAGAACCCAACCGTCAGGATCAACGGGTTGCTCGAATCCGTTGCTCACGGTGTTGAATAGTTCGTCCAGTAGCGCCGCAACTCGCCAAAGAGGGGGATGGCTCGCGAACCTTTGCCGGCGTGATGCTCGGTCTTGGGCGAGTGGATCGTCAACCGGCCTTCGTTCCAATCAACATCACGCCAGCGAAGCAGACACGCCTCGGACGGAATTCGCAGGCCAGCGTATCGAGACAACGCCACCAGTAGCCGCCATTCGGCATCAGGGCAGCCGGCGATGACCTTCTCAATGGTGGGTTGGTCGATGAACCGTTGCCGAGCGGGGTTGGATTTCGGGCCACTGCCGATGTCTTCAAATGGGTTCGAGTCGATCAGCTTTCGTTTCAAAGCGTCGCGAAAGAACGTACGAGCCATGCTGCAACGCCGAGCGATCGTGACCGGGCCAAGTTTCAGTTGCTTCCGCGTCTTGGCTTTCGGTTTCGAGTCGGAAGGCTCACCGAGCCGTTGCAGAGCGCGTCGAAAGTCATCGGCATCCCCAGCGGTGAGACTGTCGAGCGGACGATCCGCCCAAAACACGTCGATCAGATTGGTCCGAAGGTGGCCGAAGAATTGTCTCGTGTTCGGCTTCACGCCGCTGCCGCTGAGCTACTGGCCGATCCTCTTCGCCGCGCTGCTGTGCTACATGACGCTCACGCAGCTCGTGAAGATGTGGCTCATCCGCAGGCGGTGGCTCTAGTCTCCGAGGCCGCTCGACGGAGAATTCCCGCCCTCATTCCGGATGCGCCGCTCGAATGATTCACGCTCATCAAGCTGGCTGTCGTCAAAATGAATTCCGTATGTCCGGCCTGCGAGCACCTCCTCCACGCTACACGGCCAGAATCTGTGATGCGTGGATTCATCGGTGACAACCACGATGCGCTTTTCAGGCATCAGAAAAATCTCGCACATGTAGCCCTGCCAATGATCGAGCGCATGAGCCTTGATGGCACCGCTGTAGTAGTCCGCAGCAGGATCGCCCGTGAGTGGCGGCCGGACTCTAAGTGCCGCCACTTTTTCGACGACCATTGCCACGATCTGCTGCATCAGCGTCTTTGCCATATCGACCTCCATGGGGTGGCGTGCTTCAGGGTTGCCACAACGCAGGAGCGCACGGCAAACGCCCGGGAGCTCGCAACGACTGACTCAACGTCTACCCAATTGTCAGAGTGATGCATGTATGGCTCTCCTCGGCGCCGGGCGGGACGCATCCCCAACGCACAGATCTGGCAAAAGTATTCTCTAGCTACTCCGAAAAGTGTCAACGAGTTTGAACGATCATCGTCCGATGATTAGGGACGGTCGCCCGAGTGCTCCATACACCTGGACGGAGCTTCGAACAACTGCGTCGCGGCTGGGCAGCATTCGACTTGGCGACATTGTTGTGGGGTACGCTCGGCGACCACGCTGGTCCAGCGCTGGAGCGCCGACAAGTTTTGTTCTGATAAACTAAACTTTCGCGACGAACAGGCCGTTCGTAGCGGCTAACCCCTGGGCCGCTCCACGTCGCGCCATCGGCGACCCCGAGGCGTCATGGCCACAGGAGGCAGGTCCGGGCCAGGCCTCAATCCCGCTGGAGCACGTCCCACAGCAGCCAGACGAACGCGGCGCTCGCCGAGAGCAGTTCGTAGCGGCTGGTGGGCGGCACGATGGCGAACAGGAGCCGCATAGGCAAGTGGCAGAGCACCAGTGCGATCACCGTGGCGAGGCGGTCACGGTCGTCCGCGCCGCCAAGCATGGCGAACAGGAACGCCTCCGCCGCGAACAGGTAGGCCACCACGAGGGCCGCGTCCAGGAACCGCACCGCAGGGGAGCGCTCTCCATCCACGGAGTCCATCAGAAGGCCCACGGCGCCGAGGGTCGCGAACACCAAGGCGATGGGCATCTGCTTCGTCCAGAATCCCCAGGTCACGGGCGAGGCGAACATGGCTCCGAGGAACCACGTGAAGGCTCCCGCCGCGAGGATGGCGCACAGCATTCCCACGGGCGCGAAGGAGCCCAGCGGATCCGGCCTGCTCCTGGTCTCGAGGAAGAGGGACACCCCCCGCCCCACCGCTCCGACCTGGAGGAGCGCCACGAGCCAAACCGACAGGTGCGGATGAGTCAAGCACCACGCTGAAGCCGATGGCAACGCCACCATCCACAGGACGAAAAGGAGCAGGTCGAGGAGGATTCCCTCCACGGGCGGGGCCTCATCTGGAGGAACTGATAGTGATTTAGTTTTAGGAATTGATGTCTGCAACATTGAGCGACACCCACGAAGTTTGGCAAAATACTCATCCAAGCGAGAATCCAAATCAAAATGGATGTTAGCATCCCAAGTTGTGACCAGATCATAAACTTGCGGCAAACCATAGGCCGCTACGTTGGTGATTTCGAGACTGAAACCATCACCAGAAATCACAAAATTCTCTGGCCGCCAACCCACGCGGTGCACGGGCACGGCAGTCACGGAAAAACGTTTTATCGTGTTGAGCGAAAACAAATGGCAATATTTAAAACTCTCACACCAAAGAAGTGTTTTGCCATCACAAAAAACGCCTATCTTATAAATCCCGAGTTTGAGTTTTTTGTGATCTTGCAAACGCTTTCTAAAATGCAACGCACTCCAAATGGCCAACGGCACGCACACCACAAGGCCACTGATCAGATCTCCTTGGTCTCCACGCATCCCTTGCGAATATCGCCACAAAAAATCAAAGCCAAAAACTATGAGCGGCAGCCATAACAACGGCAATAAAAAAATGGCGAATCCCAACTCAGGGTCCATGGGCAAATAGGTGACCGACTTGGGCAAAGGATTAATCAACCATTGCCGATAAGTCTCGGGCAGCTCGCTTTCACTTTGATCGAGAAGTGGTTTCATAAATTACATGTCATCATAAACCTGGCGAAAATAAACTCTAACGTTCAGCGGCAAGGGATTGACCTACTCAGTCGACTCCGTATTTGCGCTTCAACTGTTCGAGGATCTGCGCGGTGGTGAGCCGTCCCTCGATGTAGCCGCGCGCCCAAGCGACGGTATCAGCGCTGACTGATAGGAACTTTGATTTCCCCTTAGCCTACAAGGGGAAATCCTCAAATCAACTGATACTGATACTGATAACTCAGGCGTCGTAGCACCACCGGCCCGGGGTCGCCCGCATTCGCGAGGGCCTCAGCTTCGAGATACCGCTCAACCCAGCCGCGCAACTGTTTCCGCTCCGCAGGTGACGGACTGGTGGCATCCTTCGGAGGCATTTCGCCGTTGTCGAGCATCTCGGCAACCTTGATCCACGTTTCGGGCGATCGACGCACGTCATCGATCGTGCCGAACCGTTCCAGATCCAGTTCGCCTTCCGGCTTCGCCGAGGCGTGACAGTCCAGACAAAACTGTTTCAGCAGCGGCCGAGTCTCCTGGCGGTACGCGCGAGCCAACACGTCGAACGATTCCGGATCCGCCGCACGAACATCCGGGGAGTTCACAAGCTGAACGGTCGCGAAAAGCGCCGTCGCCCACGCGGACCACTTCGATATCTGCCAAACGCCACCGAACCGAGTGCTGCAAGTCATCGCCGTTCTCTCCCAACTCGGGATTCACCCGCCACGATTGCGGGCATTGTGAATCACAGCGACAACAGTCGCCACTCCGGAGCCGCTTTACGACGGTCACGTCGCAGGAAACAACGGATGCCGGCCGATGCCGAACGGATTCCGCGCTCATTGCTTCGAATGGCATCGCAATCCCTAGACCACGTCCAGTCCGCCCCCGCATCACCGTCCGCCGACGATCCGACCACCAATCCCGCAAACAATGTGGACGTGGGGAACGACAATGGTGCCACCCATTATTCCACGATTTGACTGAATGCATTGGCCACCTCGTTGGTCGCCATGGACGTCTTCCGTGCGTGTCCCGTTGATCTCGGCGGTTGGTGAAGGAAAAGGCGTCTGGTCTCAAATCGGCTTTCTTCTTCCTTCGAAAAATGAGACCTGACCCTTTTTCTGCTTCCCGGGCCACTGCCGATGTCTTCAAATGGGTTCGAGTCGATCAGCTTTCGTTTCACAGCGTTGCGAAAGAACGTACGAGCCATGCTGCAACGCCGAGCGATCGTGACCGGGCCATCTTAGCAGGCTGGCCGCGCGGACAAAACGGTGGCGGTCCGGACACACAAGTCCTTGTTCGATTCGCTTGATTTGGCCGCAGCGGGGCCGCGAGTGGAGCCACGGGTGGAGTGCAGCGGAACCTCTGCAATGGGTCGCTCACCCAAGGTGAATTCTATCGTTTCGCCGCGCATCAGATTGGGCTAATATGTTGTGCGAGCCCTTTGCATTACCCACCATTTGGTTCCTCTCATGCTTGGCATTGGCCGTTCACTGCAAGGTTCGCTCGCGCGTTTTTCACGCCGCAACCTCTTAGAGCTGGGTACGCTCGCCCCGCTGGGCGTTTCGTTGGCAACGCTCTCGGATGTCTACTCGGCGCGCGGCGGCGAGAAGCCCGCGGTGGGGTATGGCCGCGCTCGTCGCTGTTTGATTGTCTATTTGAACGGCGGTCCCTCTCAACTCGACCTGTGGGATATGAAACCCGACGCGCCCAGCGACATCCGCGGCGAGCTGGTTTCGATTCCCACGGTTGTGCCGGGCCTGCGTTTGAGCGAACTATTGCCTCTTACTTCCCAGCAGGCCGACAAGTTCAAGATCGTCCGTTCCGTCACGCACGCGGCGTCGGTGCATACCACGGCCCTCTACACGATGCTCACGGGCACGCACCATGTCACGCCCACGGTCGACCAATTGCGGGCCACGCCTCAAGACCACCCGCACCTGGGGTCGATCGTCGCCAAGTACCTGGGTTGGCGCGACCGTTTGCCCCCCTTTGTATGCCTGCCTTCGCTCTTTCAGGCACCGCCGGTGGATGGCATCTGGCCCGGTCAGAACGCCGGGTTTCTAGGTCAACGCTATGACCCGCTGGTTATTCAAGGTGAGAAACTTTCGGCGCGGTACGCGCTTAAGAGCCTTGAGCTTCCGGCAGAGATTCCTCCGCCTCGCCTGACGGCCCGGCGCGAACTGGTTGCCAACTTGAGCCGATCATTCGATCGCGCGATGACGGCCCGCGAAATAGTTGCACACACTCAGGTCACCACGCAGGCCTACGATCTGGTGGGCGCGTCGCGGCTGGCGCAAGCCGCCGATCTGGAACAAGAATCGGCAACCAACCGCGACCGTTACGGCCGGCATTTATTCGGTCAGGGGGTCTTGCTGGCCCGGCGGCTGATTGAGGCCGGGTTGCCGCTGGTTACCGTTTATTGGAATGATCCGACTCCTGCCGGTGAAGGGGGTGGCGAATACGATTCGCACGGCCGCATCTACTGGCACATGCGCAACCGCCTGGTGCCCCCCACCGATCGCGCGCTGGCTGCCCTGTTTGCCGACCTGGACGAGCGCGGCTTGCTCGCCGACACTCTGGTGGTGGTCATGGGCGAATTCGGGCGAACGCCCCGCATCAACGCGCAAGCCGGCCGCGATCACTGGCCGCAGGTGCAGTCGATCTTGCTGGCGGGCGCCGGCGTATCTGGGGGCACGCTGTATGGCGCTTCCGACAAGCACGGAGCCTTTCCGGCCCTCGACCCGGTAACGCCACCCGATCTGGGACAAACCCTGTTGCACGCGCTGGGCATACCGGCGACATTTGAAATCACCGATCAACAAGGCCGGGCCTTTGCCGCTTCACCGGGCGACGTTGTGCCGGGGCTGCTGGGCTGAAAGCACCGGCCCAATCACACCATGAATCTTATCGGGGGAACAACCATGACGCTTTCATCGTCCCTTTCATCGTCCCTTTCATCGACAGCCGCGCTGCGGACAGGCATGTTCGTAATGCCCATTCACGACCCGGCCAAATCGCTTGTGCAATGCATCGACGAAGACCTCGAATTGGCCGTCACAGATAGGAACTTTGATTTCCCCTTAGCCTACAAGGGGAAATCCTCAAATCAACTGATACTGATACTGATAACTCAGGCGTCGTAGCACCACCGGCCCGGGGTCGCCCGCATTCGCGAGGGCCTCAGCTTCGAGATACCGCTCAACCCAGCCGCGCAACTGTTTCCGCTCCGCAGGTGACGGACTGGTGGCATCCTTCGGAGGCATTTCGCCGTTGTCGAGCATCTCGGCAACCTTGATCCACGTTTCGGGCGATCGACGCACGTCATCGATCGTGCCGAACCGTTCCAGATCCAGTTCGCCTTCCGGCTTCGCCGAGGCGTGACAGTCCAGACAAAACTGTTTCAGCAGCGGCCGAGTCTCCTGGCGGTACGCGCGAGCCAACACGTCGAACGATTCCGGATCCGCCGCACGAACATCCGGGGAGTTCACAAGCTGAACGGTCGCGAAAAGCGCCGTCGCCCACGCGGACCACTTCGATATCTGCCAAACGCCACCGAACCGAGTGCTGCAAGTCATCGCCGTTCTCTCCCAACTCGGGATTCACCCGCCACGATTGCGGGCATTGTGAATCACAGCGACAACAGTCGCCACTCCGGAGCCGCTTTACGACGGTCACGTCGCAGGAAACAACGGATGCCGGCCGATGCCGAACGGATTCCGCGCTCATTGCTTCGAATGGCATCGCAATCCCTAGACCACGTCCAGTCCGCCCCCGCATCACCGTCCGCCGACGATCCGACCACCAATCCCGCAAACAATGTGGACGTGGGGAACGACAATGGTGCCACCCATTATTCCACGATTTGACTGAATGCATTGGCCACCTCGTTGGTCGCCATGGACGTCTTCCGTGCGTGTCCCGTTGATCTCGGCGGTTGGTGAAGGAAAAGGCGTCTGGTCTCAAATCGGCTTTCTTCTTCCTTCGAAAAATGAGACCTGACCCTTTTTCTGCTTCCAGCCCCTTGCGGGCGAGGGAAGAAGTCTCATCGGTCAGGCTCGCTGAGTCAGCTGCCGAGGTTACAGAATCAGTCTGATGATCGGCCCGATGATTGGCATCTCTTGCACGGGCGCTTCCAGCCCGGCGAAGCCGGCCACTCCCATGTAGACTCCGAACAGCGAGGGCACCAGTGCCAGGACGAACAGCCACCAGCGCTTGATGAGCGCGGTCACGCCCATCATGGCCAGCCCAACCGCCAGCGCCGCTTCGCAAATATCGAACTTGTCGTCGAGTTCGTTCAGCTTGCCATAAGCTTCCTTCAGTTCCTCCGCCTTGGTCTCCTGATCCTTCATCTTGGCGTCCTGGCTTTTCGCCTTCTTTTCGTAGAGTGCGATCATCTGGTCGCGGGTGGTCTTGTCCTCCGGGGACGAGGGCACGCCCATGGCGCGCATCTCGTCGGCGGCGGTGAGGTACATTTCCATGCGGATGTTCCGCGCCTGGAACCAGAGCCACTGGTTGTTGCGCTCGATGATCGACTGCTGCATCTGCTGCACGATGTTGCCGTCCTTGACGTTGCAGATGCCCAGGAAGGTGGCCAGCAGCACGACGCTGAGGCCGACCGATCCCTCCAGCCAGTCGAAGCCCTCGCCGTCTTTCTTCGGTTTACTGCTCGGAGTGTCCACGGCCATGATCGTCATTTTCAAGAGCGGTAAAAAAACACTCTCTTTTTACATTACACCTGGCACAGCCATCTTTGGCATATTGAATATCAGAGTATTTGTAAGACAACCAATAATTCGGGTTGGCATCACGCATACACACGGCTTCAAGCCGCCAATTATTTTGCTTTTTCTGCATCTAATTCCTGCAATTTGGCTTCAATTTGCGAATCAACAACATCCCACAAATTTGCCCATGCCTCTTCGCTTTCCAATGAAGAGCATGATGTACGAGCCCCGGCATCCAGCCTTAGCGATTCATAATTGCCAAGATTTTTAGTAAACTGATAGGAAATTTGATTTCCCCTTAGCCTACAAGGGGAAATCCTCAAATCAAGGGGTGCCTGCCTGAGCTCAAAAGTTATCTTGATGAACGCAAAAATTCGCCCCGCGCCCGCTTTGCGTACGCAGTGTCCTCGTGCCGACCCGAGTCGGGGATGATTAGAAGCTCGCCAGGAAGGTGTCGATGTCGACGTAGGTCAGTTCGTGAGACTCGTCGGCTTCGGAGGGTGCATCGAATGGTTGGCCAGAGTAGGCGGCATCCAGCTCGAGAACCAACTCTTGCACATCCGGTGGCACATCTGGTGGCCCTCGTGGAGACCGAGACTCCCACAAGCCACAGTGCTTCAAGATCGCTTCGATCACGTCTGTTTGTGGCGGTTCGATGAACGAGACGACCTTCATCTGGCCGCCGCACTCAGGGCAATACAGCGGGTCCACTTCATAGACCCGCTTGATCAGCATCGCCCAGGCTTGGCTACTGCGCTGCGATGCGGCCTGTGCAGCGGGTGGCTCGGCCGGAGCTTCGGCGGATGCCACCACAACCGCCTTCTTCCGCAGGCCGCGTGACTTATTCGAGTACCAACCGTAATACCGAATCAGGTGCGCGCCCTTGCTCTTGATCGCGGCGCGATACTCGACCAATGCCACGCCGAAATCGTGATAGACCCGAAAGCCATAGGCCAGCTTGTTGATGTCGGCGTCCTGGCCAAAGGTCTCAAGAGTCGGCGATTCCATGCCATCCAAAAAGCCAACCACAAACTGCAGCATTCGACGCATTCGAGAACAAGTACCAGGCGACCGCGCTGTTGCCGGTGTAGCCGCTGTCGCTCAAGCGGGGTTCTCTGCGAACCGCATTGCGTCATTGCCTTTCCGCTCGTTGAAACGGAAGCCTCTTCATCAAAATAACGGAAGAGATGCTCCGGCGCGACGGCAGCGTAAGTGCCTTTCAGCATCCGCTTGAGCAACGCCCAGAAATTCTCCATGCCGTTCGTGTGAACTCGTCCCTCGACGTAGTCCTTCGCATGGTCGATGACTGCGTGAACGTAGAGCGAGACCGCATCATCAACCGCAGAGACGACGATTCACTCAGCGGCAGCGATTGCAACGACTTGCTGACCGGCTCGGCCGAAAGCAATTCTCTGTCCGGCGGTTCAGGGACCGACCTGCTACTCGGCGGAAGTGCCAACAACACATTGGACAGTGGAAGCGGAGCAGACATCATCAACCCCGGTTCCGGTACAGACAAAATCACCGACTCGCGGCGGTCGCCTTGATGCTGGCTATCGGGGTGTAGTCTGCCTACGTCCCTACCACCGGGCGTGAGAAAAGTTCCGCCGGTTTGGCAAACAAGTGTCAGCGGCGATTTGTGTAAACCCCGGCTGATAACACGCCCGTATGTCGCCTACAGACATCAACATCCGCGATGAATGCTTGGGGCACATAAGAGAAGTTTTGAAAATTTGTGAGACAAAGTTCGCGATTCCGTTCCGTAACGTTTTGGAGAGTGGAAATTTCTTGTCTGTGGACTTGGACACGCTCCGATGTCCGCTTCGGGTCGGGCAAGACTACACCCGCAGGAGAGAGAACATGAACGGTTTTACCGATCATCTCGACCACTTCATTGAACTGGCATGACACGGCGTGCGAGCGACAGCCGGTGACCTCGAACATGCTGCCTATCGGCTCGCCCAGGCGGTTTTGGATGATGTTCCGACGCTGGACGAGGCCGAACTGCGTGGGCTGACCGTATTCATCGGTCTGTCGAAATACCGTTGCGAGGCAATGCGCGAGCGGATCTCGCTGCCGAGCAAGAATTCGGGCGAGCAATTTTTTGTACCGCGTTCGGGGACATCGCCGCTCGATTTCACCGGCGAGCGATTGGTCCACGTCAGCGGGCGTGACCTACAACGCGACAAACGCCTGAGCCGTTGGCACGAAATCGAATTGTTCGTCACCAACTCGAATCGCTACGTCGTCGCCATCCACTTCGCCTGTGAGACCAAGCACGACGATCCCTACGACGAAGCCGAAGCATTCGATTCGCCCACCGACGTCATCGAATACCTGGAAGAGTTCGACCCGGTGGAAGGTGTCCGCGGCTGGACGCTCGACCGTCACCGCGAACAGGATCGGCGGTTACGCACGGCACTCACCAACAGTTTTCAGCGGCTTGTCTCCCAGCTTCTCGCCGGTCGTCCCGAATTCGCCCAAAAACTGTGACTTCGTATGCCGAAGACTGTGACCCCGGCCAGGCAATTTGTTTTCAATCAGCCGTTGGGTGGTCGAACTCGAAACCGAGCCATAGACTGACGCTGCAACTTTGGAATCTGCAATCGGGGTGGCGAATGGCCAAGAAGAAGGCATCTAACGCGGCATCGGGCGGCGCTTCGCCGCTCGGATTTGAAGCAACGTTGTGGGCGG
>VFZK01000164.1 GCA_016871215.1 Acidimicrobiia bacterium
CGCTGCGCACGGGGGTGCAATGGCGTAAGATCTGCTTTGGCAACCGCAGCGCCAACGGGGAGCTGGCCACGGCGCGCTTGTTGACGGTCGCCGGAACCTGTGATCTGCAGCGTCTCAATATCTTGGCCTATCTCTCCGCCGCGATTGCTTGCCATCGCCGCCGTCAACAGGTGGCCTCACTGCTTCCCCGATAGTTACACCCTGAACTGTTACGCTAAGGCCGATTCCCGTGTCCAGCCAGTCGATTTTCCGCGCGAGATTCCACAGAGCATGGTGCTCTGGTCTGAACCCCAGATTCTCAAATATCACTCGCGGCGAGTGGATCTAACGCAGCGCTTCGACCGATTCTTGCTCTTGCCGGTGCCCGCGGAAAGTCAATCGCTGGCCTTGAGTCCCGATGCTGAGGTGGATCGGCGGGAAGGGTGTTCCATCAACAAAAATAGACTGGTGATCGGGCCCGGAGGAGAAGCCCATTACCGGGCCTTCGTCCCAGGCAAGGCCCGGCTCGGCTTTCAAGTGAGTCTGCGCGGCTGTCCGGGTAAAGGCGCCCGGGTTGAGATTTTGTGGGAGCGTGCCGGGAGTGTCTATAAGCTCTTTCAGAAGTCTCTGTCCTCCAACTGTTCCGACGCGCCGCAGGGGATCTTCGGCAAAGAATGGGTGGACCTGAGCGAGTTTTCCGGGCGCACAGGCACACTGATTTTCCGCTCCAGTGTACTCCCGGAGGATCACGAAGGCATTCACGTCGAATTTCGCAATCTGACCCTGGAAAATTGAAGCAAGTCGGTGATCACCAGCGGCGTGCTCTTGGGGTGCCAGATCTCAGATCAGACCCTCTCAAACCAAGGGACCTCTTACTCCACGAGTGAAACTCTCTTGATCGGAGATTTTGCGTTCGGGAGACTGGAGTAATCGTTGTCGACCGTCCGGTTCACGCTGCCCTCGATCCTGATCGCTCGCAATTCAGCCATCCAACCTCCAAACTGTGCTTCCAAACGATCATGATGTTGCCCTGGGTCCGAGTGTCCGGAATCCAAAGAATCCAACTCAAGGGATATAGCTCAATGCCGGTATGAACGTCCCGTCGTTTGAGTTGTTATCCACGACAACGGCATAGCAGTAGCACGACGACAGTGAAAGTGGCCTCCACTGGTCACCTGAAACCGTGTCGCTAATCCCAAACTGAGACCAGCCCTTTACAGGTAGATTCAGCGTGTATGTGTTCAGCAGGCTACCCGAAGCCGTGTAGAGATCTGCAAAAATCGTTTGCGGGCTGGACGATTGGAACCCGTCGTTGTAGCACCCGATGTTGGTTCTGGAAGTCGCGCTAACGCTGACTCCAGGCGTGAAGGCCTCTCGACTGGACGAAACCGCATCGGAGTCCCCGCCGGGCTGCACGACGCGCCCCAAGCAGCATTGACTCAGGATTGCCCCGCATGTATAGTTTTTCGTCTGTGGGTTTTGGCGAACTATCTGATGTGAGGCGAGGATGAGACGCAAACAAGTGTCGCCCTCAGCTTCCTAGGTTCCAGTGAGCCCACCAACCTTCTGGTTACCCTCTTCGAATGCATCCTGAAGTCGAAAAGCTGCTCAAGCTGCAGGAGACCGATCTCCAGGTTCAACACTACAACGGTCGAATAGAACTCCTTCCCAAACAGCTGGCGGCGCTCGAGGCCAAGCTGAATGGAACGCTGCAGGCTTTGGAAGCCAACAAGCAACGGATTGCCAAGACCGCTTCCGAAAGAAAGAAGCTGGAGGGAGGCATTCAAGATCTGGAGGCCAAGAACTCCAAGTATCGTGGGCAGCTGACGGACGTCAAAACCAACGAGCAGTACCGGGCACTGCTCCACGAAATCGACTTCAACGAAAAAGAGGTTCGCAAGATCGAAGACAGCATTCTGGTGCTGATGGAGCAGGACGAGGCGCTCCGCAAAGAACTGCAGACAATTGAACGGCAGTTACAGCAAGAGAAAGCGCTGGTGGAATCGGAGAAGAAAGCTGCCCAAGCCGAAGTGGCCCGAGATCGCGAGATTCTGGCAGAGCTGGAGCGCCAGCAGGAGGTTCTGACGCGCTCGGTCGAGCCCGCTGTGTTGAGCACTTACCGCCGGATCGGCAAGTTTCGCAAGGGTGTTGCACTCGCGCGTGCCACCCAGGAGTCCTGCCAGGCCTGCCATGTACGCATTCGACCCCACGTCGTCAGCCAGGTGATGGCGGGCGAACAGATCGTCACCTGCGACAGCTGTAGCCGCATTCTGTATTGGAAGCCCGACGCTCCCTATGAAGCCAGTTCGTAACCGGCCCTTCCTGCCTTGGGCGGTTCCCGTCACGAGAAATCCATGAAGCGCTGCGTCGCCTACATCGATGGCGGATCGCGTGGCAATCCGGGCATCGCTGGCTACGGCGTGCATGTGCAGGACGAGAGTGGCGCGCCGGTGGCGAGCCTGTCGGAGAGCCTGGGCATTCGCACGAATAATTTTGCCGAGTATTCTGGATTGATCGGGGCTCTGCGGTTTGCTCTGGAGCATGGCTACGAAGGAATGCGCGCCTACGCCGACTCCGAGTTGATGGTGAGGCAGATGAACGGGGTGTATAAGGTCAAGAGCCCTGACTTGCAGCCGTTGTTCAAAGAGGCCAAGGCATTGGCTTCCAGACTGGCTTCATTTTCCATCCATCATGTTCCCCGGGAACAGAACCGCGAAGCTGACCGCCTGGCGAACTTGGCCATGGACAGCAGGCTAGGTGCGGCTTTAGCCTCTTCCCCAATTTCCAGACCGTCGGTGCCTCACTCCCATCAGGTCCTGGCCGTCTACCGCTCCGGTTCTTTCCACCCGCTTGAGCCTATGTCGTTGCCTGAAAACGCGCGCTTCGTTCTGACGATTGTACCGGCAGCCGACGAGTAGGTCCGTTTGCGTCCCGCCGGCCACGAGCACAGCTCCTGCTTTCGGCTCGATGAACTCCGGCGCAAACCATGCCCGTGCCATCCAGACAAGGCCCGCCAAAGCCTCATGACTCGTTGCCTCCCGCGTGGAGCCCTTGTTGAGGCACGGACGACACATGTGGTGTCAGCCGGGTCTACACAGTAGCCCGACGGTCGAGGAGGGCTCGGAGTTTGACGGGACCTCGGACGAAGTGAATCTTGCCGTTTCCAGTTGTCTCAACTTTGCTAGAATCACGGCCTCCACAGCTGACCTGAAGGCGGACCCATCCAGGAGGAGTTCGATGCCAAGCACTGCCGCTGCGAAAGCGAAAGCCAAAGTCAAAGCCCAACCTAAAATCACTCTGCCCCAGCCCCACAACTGGAGGACAACCGATGAAGACGAAGTGAACCGGCGGCGGTTGCGGGCAGAATCTGAATCGTTCCAGGTTGCGAACGAAGATCCGAGACACAAGATATTCTCCACTTTCCGGGTGCGCTCAACCAGCGGCCTGAGCTACTGCGTCGAGATCCGCAGCTTGCGACAAAACAAATTCTCGTGCGGCTGCGTCGATTTCCAGATCAACGGGCTGGGTACTTGCAAGCACATCGAAGGGGTCCTGTTGTATTTGAAAGCGCGCTATCGTTCGGCGCTTGACCGCACGCAGCTTGTGGCATCGAACCGGATCGAGATTGTTCTGGACGGTCCAGCGGGAACGCTGCGAGCCGAATCGGAGACCACGCGGCTTCCCAAGGAGCTGGCTGGCTTGTTCGACGACGCCGGTCTGCTGAAAAGCGGAGACATCGACGAGGCGCTTGATACTTGTCGCCGGTTTGGCAACGGTCTGCTGCGAGTTTCTCAGGAGGTAGGTCCCTGGCTCGAGTCCCGGCGCCAATTGCAGGAACGCAACCTGCTCCTTCGCGAATACGAGCAGCGGGTGCATTCGGGAGAATGGCCGCAACAGGAGACGAAAGTGCCACTTTTCCCCTACCAGCGCGAAGGCATGCTGCATCTGGCGTTCAAGGAACGCGCCTTGCTGGCGGACGAAATGGGGCTGGGTAAGACAATCCAAGCGATCGCAGCCTGCGGGCTGCTGCACCGGCTGGGCAAGGCAAGCCGCGTTCTGGTGGTTACGCCGGCGTCGCTCAAGACGGAGTGGGAAGACCAGATTCAACGCTTCACCGATCTTTCTTACCGGTTGGTTTTCGGCCCGAGGAAAGTGCGTTTGGCGGCGTACGAGTCGCCGGCTTTCTTCACGCTTGTCAACTACGAACAGATGCTGGCCGATGCCCTCGATGTCAACGAACGGCTCAAACCCGACGCGATCGTTCTCGACGAAGCCCAACGCATCAAGAATTGGAGCACCAAGACGGCGCAGGCCATTAAACGGTTGAAGAGCCGCTATGCCTTCGTTTTAACTGGAACGCCTATCGAGAATCGGATCGACGAGCTTTTTTCCATCATGGGTTTCCTGAATCCGGCAATACTGGGTTCGCTATTTCGCTTCAATCGGGATTTCTATCAACTGGACGAGCGCGGCCGGCCCTGCGGTTACCGCAATCTGGACCAGCTGCATGCCCGCATCAAACCTCTCATGCTGCGGCGGCGCAAAGCCGACGTCGAGACTGAGCTGCCGGAGCGTACCGACCGCCACTTCTTCGTCCCGCTGAGTCCACAGCAGGCTCGTGCCTACGACGCGCACGAGGCTCAGGTAGCCAAACTCGTGAACATCGCAAAGCGGCGGCCGCTCACCCAGCAAGAACAGGAAAAACTGATGCGTGAGCTCGCCATGATGCGGATGGTCTGCGATACGAACTTCATTCTAGACCCTGACGACCGCGTTTGCCCCAAGCTGTCCGAGTTAGAGAAGATCCTGGACGAATGCCGCGACAACCCTGGCGTGAAGGTCTTGGTTTTCTCGGAATGGGAGCGGATGTTGGAGCTTGTTCGGGAACTGTGCGAGCGGGCCGGCCTAGGCTATGCCTACCACAGCGGGACGGTTCCGCAGGCACGGCGGCGCGGAGAGATCATGCGCTTCAAGCAAGATCCGGAGTGCCGGGTTTTTCTGACCACCGATTCTGGAGGCACAGGCCTGAACCTGCAGAACGCCAGTGTGGTCATCAATTGCGACCTTCCCTGGAATCCAGCCCGGCTGGAACAGCGTATCGCCCGGGCGTGGCGCAAGCACCAGGTGCGTCCGGTCACGGTTGTCAACCTAGTCTCTGAAAACACCATCGAACATCGCATGCTTGGAACACTGGCTTCGAAGCAGGCGCTGGCCGATGGTGTGCTCGACTTGAAAGGCGACCTGGGTGAAATTCAGTTCCGAGGCGGCCGCGACCAGATGATTGCCCGCCTGCAGCAGCTCGTAAGTTCCCCAGCATTGCGCCCAGCGGCACAGCCAGTGCCGAAACCGCTGCCTGCTGATCGAGCGCTCGCCTTTAGCCAGCAGGCTTCAGAGAAGCTTGGTTCGTTGCTGCTACGCTGCGAGGAACAGTACCCAAGGGAGGGGAGCCACTCTGTGCTGCTTGCCGTGGTCGAAAGGGATGCTCCGCTTTGGCAGGAGCGGTTGCGCGGGGTGCACGAAGAGCTCTTTGGCAATGGCCAAGCCGACCCGCTCGCGCCCGTGCAGTTCCAAGTCATCGATCGGGCGACAGCAGACGTGCTCCAAAAACTCACAGACGCTGGGCTCATCCAGCGATCGACGCGGGCGATTCGAAGCCTGCACCCAGCCCCTGAAGCCACCGGCCTGCCTCCGCTGACGTCCGAGGAGAAGGAGAAAATCGGACAGCACTTTCAATTCGCCGCTCGCAAGCTGAAGGTGGCCCGCTTGCTGTTCAGCGGAGGCATGGCTGAAGAAGCTCGCGAGCCGCTTTCCGCCGCCATCCACTCGGTTGGCCGCGCGGTGGCGACAGAGCAGCGCCTGGCGGATCCCACGCTAGCTTCTGACGTGTTAGCGCCTCCACTCTCCTATCGTTGGGGAACCCACCTCGCCTGTCTTCGCGGGTTTCTGCATTCCGAAGAGCAGCCTTCAGACGGCGTGTTTGCGGTGGTGGAAGCTCACCTGCCGCGCACAGCTTCGCAGAGCTGAGGCAACTGGGCGTGTGGCTTGAGTCGCTTTCCGCCCGAAAGGTTGAAAAGACTTCAGACGTGGATTCTGTCCACTCCCCAGGAGTTCCGATCTGGAGGGAAGATCTTCCAAACGGTGAGTTGTCAGACACGGGCCCAAAGGTCAGGAGGAACCGGCGTCATTCAGCACAGCGCTGGCCGGAAACCCGGATGGATTCCCGCCTTCGCGGGAATGACGAGCTGGCATACCAAGGGCATTGGAACTGCCTGAAGCAGTGATAAGACTTGGAGCCGGCTGGCGTTGGGATGCGAGGCTTTCTCCGAGCCGCCTGGAGTGAGGACTTGTCGGGTAGTTCTCCACGCGCCGGCATGAGGGCAGCACAAGGGCGTTCGCGGCGCCGGTCTTGGCGCGCGCGAAGATCTCATCCAATCACAGTTTCCCGCGCAACGCCTCGCAGATCCATCTCGAACTCGATGCTAACGATCGGTGGCCTGGCCAGGTACCAGTTCACTCCCTGGAGATGTGCCGGCCCCATTTTAGCGATGACTTCCGTCTTCAGCCAGGGACAGACCGGATGAACGGTATAGAGATTCGTCTGGGTCAGGCCGGCCCAATGCGTTCCCAAGCCTTTGAGACGCGCCTCCATGAGGCCCATGACGAAGCGCGCCTTTTCGCGCAACGCTTCGGTGCTGGTTTCGCCTTTTCTGACGACATCGTGCGGGTCCAGCGAGCCCTCTGGCAGCTCGCCTGCCCCGGCGACCACGAAAGAGGGCTTAGCGCCTGCCAAAATGACCGTGAACGAAAAGGCGAACAGGCTGGGCTCCGTTGGAGGGTCGAGCTCAGGAGCCACGTTGGTGCGGGCGACCGGATTCAGTCCGTCCTGCAACAGGTCCCAACGTCTCAGAATATCCACGTACCGGACATTGAAATCCGCGAATCCTTGAAACGTGAAGGGTCGAGGCGATCTCAACTCGATGCCACAAAGCGCTGTGCGCGGCCGGCCCTGGGCTTCGAGGTAGGCTTCGATCGCGTCGAATCCCGCGCCGAGTGCCAGCGGGACCCGAAACCGAGCATGCTCAATAGCAAATCCCTGATGTGCGATGGCTCCAGCCGAATACGGGCTGATGCCCCGGAGAAAGGAGTAACCACCACGCTTGTTTTCGACGAGCATATTGCGATTGCCCTCAGAGCATCAGTTTGCGAACTCGAGGTCCTTGGCGGCATCGATCAACCTGAATTCTCTGGCTAATTCGTAGAACTGGCGCAGGCCCGCCAAATTCTCTGCGTCCAGAGAGTAATCGATGTTGCGAGTCACATAGGTGCGAATCGCATCGGCCGGGAGTTGCAGCAGGGGGGCCTGCTCTTCCACGATCTCCTCGAGGCGAGACTGGCCGTAGGCGAACGAGCTGTGGAAAGGCGCCAGCGGCAGGCCACTCGATTTTCGAACGCCCCAGAACGCAAAGACGAACGGCTTGCCCGTCAACGCACGCCACTCGGTCGCCAGATCGTAGCGATAAAGAAAGCCGGGCTCGATCCGAAGAGCTGCGTCGCCGATGAGGAGTGCGGCGTCGCTCCCCGCCAGCATCGCTCTCAGGTCAGGCGAGTGCAATACGATGGAGGGATTTGCTCTGAACCTGGCGCGCAGCAGGATTTGTAGCAGGCAGATCGAAGTCCTCGAGGAGTGATCGGCAGCGACTGTTCGAATCTGATCAGCCGGCACTCGGCTCAGCAAGAGAACGCTCTTGACGGCCTGTTTCGAGGCCACGGACAAGTCTGGAACCACCTGCAAGCCATCGATTCGTTGATACTCAATTGCCGGGATCAGCCCGGCATCGACCTTGCCATCAGCCAGCAGATCGGCGCAGCGGGATGGGGGCGAGAGGTCGAGGTCGAAAACGCCGCGCTCAGGCCCGTGCAAAAACCCCCAAGAAAGAGGCAGTGCGTTCAGGTAGCGGACAATGGAAAGCTTCGGCTTGCTCAATCGATCTCCGGTCAATGACTCACTGGGCGTGGCCGCGTGACGTTCAGCCGAGAGACTCTCGCAGGAACGCCAGCGTTCGCTCCCAAGCCTGTTTCGCACAGGCTGCGTTGTAGACCTCAGGCCGTGCGTCGTTGAAGAACGCATGGCCGACGCCCGGGTAGATATGAAACTCCGCATGCTTGCCAGCGCTCTTGAGTTGAGCTTCAAGCTGGCAGGCAGCGTCGGGTGTCACAAACGCGTCCTTTTCCGCAAAGAATCCGAGCACGGGCGCTTGCAGGCCGGTGATGTTCGGGTGGACGTTGGGATGAATACCGTAGAAGTTCACGCAAGCTCCTACATCGGCATTGGCGCAAGCGGCATACAACGATAGCTGTCCGCCCATGCAAAACCCCACTGTTCCTAGTGTCTTTCCCGTGGTCTCTTGCTGTCCGAGCACAAACCGAATGGCGCCCCGCAGGTCCTTTTCGGCGCGGTCAATATTCAAAGCCATGAAAAGCTTTCCCGCCTCGTCGGGGCTCTTCGCCGATTTGCCGTGGTACAAATCGGGAGCGAGCGCTACGAATCCTTCGCGTGCAAAGCGGTCGGTGACTTCCTTGATGTGGCCGACCAGGCCCCACCACTCTTGAATGACTACGACGCCGGGACCCCGTCCCGACTCCGGCTTCGCGAGATATCCTTGACAAGCGCCTCCATTGCTGGAGAACTCAACGATCTGCCCTGGCATGTTCCTCCTTTCCCTACTCGAACTTTGCCTATGTTGCCACGATTGGAAGCGATTCGGTAGGGGCTCGAAGCATGATGCCGCCAGAGTCTCACTACTGGCCACACCCATGCGGAGCCCTTGGTGAGGCGCCGGCTGTGAGCCAGGAGCTACGAGACTTCAGCGGGATTCCGATCGCTGTTCGGATACTTCCATTTGACGGGTGTTTTCGATACAGTACGCCAGCCTTCGAGCGGGAACCCTTCGCCTCAGAACCACCTTCAAACGAGGAGCGACGCAAACGTGACTTGGAGCCAAACCTACGATCCATTGAACTTCTGGCAGCTCTCCACGTTCGTTTCATCGCTACCTGTCCTGACGCTGTTTTTCGTCCTTTTAGTCCTGAAGCAACGGGTCTGGCTCTCGGCGCTGTGCGGCATGGTGATGGCGGTCGTCCTGGCTTCAACGGTTTTCGGCATGCCTGCCAGCTTGATCTCCAATGCCACGCTTCTGGGCGTCGTGTTCGGCTTGCTGCGCATCGCCTGGATCATCGTTGCTTCCATTTTTCTCTATAACATTGCCGTCGAGACCGGACAGTTTCAGGTGATGAAGGAATCGATCGCGGCGCTCTCCTCTGATTCCCGCTTGCAGGCCATTCTGATCGCATTCTGCTTTGGCGCTTTTCTGGAAGGCACGGGCGGAGGTGGGGCCCCCGTAGCGATTGCCGGGTCATTTCTCATCGGCCTCGGATTCCCTCCCTTTCAGGCGGCCGTGCTCTGCCTGCTTGCCAACACTGCGCCGGTGGCGTGGGGCGGCGTTGGCAACCCCATTCGCGTCCTGGCCGGTGTGACTGGGCTCCCCGAGCATTCGTTGAACGCCATGACTGGCCGTATTCTGCCGCCGTTCTCCCTGATTCTCCCTTTGTGGCTCGTGCGCAGCATGGTGGACTGGAAGAAGACGTTCGAAGTCTTTCCGGCGTTGCTGGTGTGTGGACTGTCGTTTGCCGCGATGCAGTTCTACTGGTCGAATTTCCTGGAGACCGGTCTGGTGGATATTGCTGCAGCCATCTTCTCCTTGCTGGTGATGGTCGCTTTCTTGCGCCTGTGGAAGCCACGCAACATTCTGGAACTGCATTCTGCCAACGAGAAGGTCGAGCTCCGCCGCCATCCGCTGGGCGCGATTCTCAAAGGTTGGTCTCCGTTTATCCTGGCATCGATCTTCATTCTAATTTCTGGTCTGCCCACGCTAAACAAGTACCTGAAGTTCGACGTACTGACGTTTCCGTTGGCCGGATTGCACAACAAGGTGGTCCGCGTTGCACCGGTTGTGAGCCAACCCACGCCTGAAGCAGCGGTGATGGACCTGAACGTGTTCGCCATGCCAGGTACTGCCGTGTTCGCTGGAGCTTTGCTGGCTGTTCCAGCCCTGGGCCTGACGTTTAGCCGAGCCTTTCAGATCCTTCGGCAGACCTTACGGCAGCTCGTTCCCTCGCTACTTGCCATCAGCTTCATGGTGGGTCTGGCGTTCGTGACGCGCTATTCAGGCATGGATACTGTCTTAGGCTTGAGTTTGACCCGAACGGGCTGGGTCTATCCGTTTTTCGGCACACTTCTGGGTTGGTTGGGTGTCGCACTGACCGGTACCGACGCCGGCTCGAACGCGCTCTTCGGCAACCTGCAGAAGGTGACTGCTGAGCAGTTGAACATTAGCCCGGTGTTGATGGCCTCTGCCAACAGCGCCGGGGGCGTTATGGGGAAGATGATCGATGCGCAAAGCATCGTCGTTTCCAGCGCAGCAACTCATCAGGAAGGCAACGAGGCGGCTATCTTCAAAGCCGTATTCAAACACAGCGTCGTTTTGGCATCGCTTGTCGCCCTGTTGGTTATGCTGTACGCCTATGTCACTCCTCAAGTAATTCCCTTAGGAGACCTAAATAAATAAGGGTCTTCAGGAAGTCGTGTGGGTGATTTATCAGCACAATTCGCCTGAGGGCCCTGTGGACATTGAGTGTGCAGCATTTTCAATGCTGTTGAAATCTGACATCATTTTGAGATGTCGAATTCAACGA
>VFZK01000165.1 GCA_016871215.1 Acidimicrobiia bacterium
GGTGCTGAGTGGCCGCTGCTTTGAAGCCAACCAGAATTATCTGCAGATGGCCATTCTGGCCTATAACTGCAACCGCTGGCTACAGCTGATGGCGCTGTTGCCCCAGCAGACCTACCAGCGTACCCAGCTGCACACCAATCGTCTGCGCCTGGTTTTCATTGCGGCCAAGCTGGTGCTGCATGCAGGGCAGCGCTGGATTCGCCTGAGTCAGACCTATGCGGAGAAGGAACTGTTCCATGGACTGATGGAGCGACTGCGGAGCATCCAGAAAATCCGGGGTTCTTACACCTCTAACCGTGCCGCCCCGCTCACCGCACGGGTCTTCAGCTGACCCGGCCCTGTTTTTGAATCCTTTGCTCTTTGAAGTGGACGCCGCCGCACGCACCGCCCTTTCAGTGGGACCGCGTAGAAGTGTGCGGACGCTCGCCCCGAATCTGTCTCTAAGTCTCCGAAAAGCTTCATCCAATGCCCGTTTTCACGACTCAGCGCCGACCAAAAGTATCTGCCCAGTCTTGGTGCATACAATTTTATGCACCAAGCACCAAACCAAAAGGCTGATTCGGTGCATAATTTGGGTACCAGCAGAAGAACCGTTGGCAGAAAGCACGGGCGTCCTGGAGGGGGCCGAATCGATCGGGGAACTCGGGCCGGTACTTGAGCGTTTTGAAGTGGGACTCGGGAAACGGATTGTCGTTGGAGGTGTGAGGTCGCCCGTCTTCTTCCCTTCTGAATGACCGAATAGGAATGCCCCCACCTGTTCCCAACCGTTGGCCGCGAATTTCGGCTGTAAGGATTTCCCATTCTCCAGCCAAGAAATGCGATTTTGTCCTAGTCATTTAGGTTGGTCGGCACGACCGGCTCAACATAAGATAAGATTTCAGATGAAGTACACCTTGAACCCATCCAAAGGACAGACTTGTAAGGAGGGGTAACGATGAACAGCTTCGGCCACAAAGGAATAGCTCTCTTTCTCGCGCTGTTGTTGTCGAGCAGTTGGACGTTCGCTCAACGAACGACGGCAACGTTATTCGGCATCGTCCAAGACGCGTCGGAAGGGATGGTTTCCGGCGCAAACGTGACCATCACGAACGAGCAAACTGCTGGGAAATATACTGCCGCAACTAACGAACGAGGTGAATTCACCGTCGGCTTTTTGCCGGTGGGTGTCTACACGGTGGAAGTGCAAATGCCCGGTTTCAAGAGCTTTCGTGAAACCGGTCTGCGTCTGGCCGCCGGACAGGAACTCCGCTACCCCGTAGCTCTGCAGCTAGGCGAGGTTTCGGAGCAGGTTACCGTCACGGGTGAGGCGCCAATTATTCAGAACGTCAACCCGACTATTGTCAAAACATTCCTCAACGAACAGGTCAAGGAGCTGCCGCTGTCCCAGCGCGACTGGACGCGGCTGCTGTACATAGACCCAGGAGCCCGAAGAGGCGACCAGAACGTCACGTTCAACGGTCTGGCCTCGCGCGGCAATACGATCACTGTCGATGGCACGGAGGCATCGGGTGACATCGAGCAGCCGACGCTTTCGTTCTACCAAAACTTCAATGTCATCAAGACTGTCAGCCTGGAAGCCATCCAAGAGGTCCAGCTAACCAAGGGCGTCATGACGGCAGAGACGGGGCTCGCGTTCGGCGCCAACGTCAACCTTGTGACCAAGCAGGGCACCAATGAGCCTCACGGCTCGGTCTTCTATAATTGGCAAAACAACATCCTCAATGCCAGAAATCTTTTTAATCCGAAGCCGCAGCCGATGGCGCCCGTCCGGTTCCACCAGTTCGGAGGCTCGATGGGTGGCCCCATCATCAAGGACAAGCTGTTTCTATTTGGCGTTTTCGAAGGGTACCGAGACCGCAACAGCAGTATTTCGAGCGACCGGGTTTTCACCAGGGAGTTTCGCGACACGGCGATAGCGCGCGTGCCGGCTTACAAACCTTATTTCGACCGCATCGCGCTGCCAACCGACCCGTACGCGCCAGGAGCAAACGAGGGCATCTATCGCGCTGCCATGCTGGGATCGAGAAGCGACAACCACATGGTGTTGCGCGGTGACTACCGCATCAGCGGTTCGAACAGCCTGACGTCCCGGTATACGCGAGGCCGGCCTGAGTCGTATGGGCAGCCGACGGGTGGGAACTCAACCCTCCGCAAGTATCTCGGAGTGCTGGAGGCCGTGACCACAAGCTTCACCCATTTCGCGCCAACCTGGAGTGGCGAAACGAGGGTCGGTATCAACCGCACCTATTTCCGGAGGATTGACACCTGGTGGGAAAGCAAGGTCGCTCGTATTAACATCACCGGACTTCCCTCACCAGGCGGCGGTGGTGGGCTGCTGCAAGGAGGTTGGACATGGAGTATCGAGCAAGTCCTGAGCAAGAACAGGGGGCGCCATTCGGTGAAGAGCGGTTTCCTGTTCAGGCAACGCGCGCATGAACGTGAGGACGACCGGATCCCCACGGTGAGCTACTTGAACCTGGATCGTTTCTATGCCAACCAGCCGAACACCGCGTCGTTCGCGTTCGGGAACCGGCATTTTCATGCCATCTCCAACGATACGGGCGTCTTCTTCCAGGACGATTTCAAGTTGCGTCCCAACCTGATGCTGAACTTGGGGCTTCGCTGGGAGTACCAATCCGTCTACAAAGAGCGGGATAACATCTTGATCGCTCCAGACGGGATCGAGGGAGCGATTGCAACTCCGCAAAGATTCCGGCCCCCGGACAAGGCCTATCGGCCCGACTACAACAACTTTTCGCCTCGTTTGGGGTTCGCCTGGTCGCTCGACAGTGCAGGCAAGAATGTGATCCGGGGTGGCGCTGGCCTGTATTACAGTCCGTTCGCCTTGATCGACCTCCTCTATATGGCTCAAGTCATCGGCCCAAAAAACGACCTTCCGTTCTCGATGGCACTCGACCAAGGTGAGGTCACCCGGCTTGGCCTGAAGTACCCGACCTCCAATGCGGAAGTCATCCCGTTGGTCTCGGGAAGGAACTTCCCCAAGGGTTACTGGGTCTTCCCAAACAATATGCGGAACCCGTACAACATTCAGTGGACGACCGACTACCAGCGGCAACTTTCAGGAACCACGGCGCTGCAGGTAGGCTACGTAGGCAATCACTCCCTGAAGCTCACGGTCCTCGAGAATACGAATATCGTCAATCGCACGACCGGCCAGCGACCCTGGCCACAGATTCTGCAGTTCCAATACGTGAACGGTGCGAACAGCGCGTACTACCATGCGTTACAGATGCGGCTGCAGCAACGCCTTTTTCAGGGGCTGACCGGTAACCTTTCCTACAACTGGGCACGCGGTATGTCTTATCTGGGCACCTCTGAACTGGGTTCCGGCGGACCACAGAATGACGAGTTTTGCTATCGCTGCGACAAGGCTGCATACGACCGTGGCCAACGGATCATGGCGGACTGGATCTACGAGCCACCCATCGAGAAGTGGCTGCGACTGGGTAATGTCGGCCGGAACTTATTCGGCGGCTGGCAGCTGGCCGGGATCGTGGAGGCACAGACCGGCGATGCGATCAATGTTTCCCAGCAAGGTGGACGGCCTGATACGAACGGAACTGCCCCCTATCTGAAGCAAGGGTACAAGGGCCGCTATCAGTGGTTGAACCCCGCTGCGTTCAGCCTGGTCCCACTCAATTCACTCAGCAGTCGACCCATACGCCCAGGCAATGTGGGGAGAAACTCGGTGATCGGCCCAGGATTCTGGAATGTGGATCTGGCTCTGTCCCGCAACTTCCGCATGCGAGAAGGGATGCGGCTCCAGGTACGCTTCGACATGTTCAATGCCTTTAACCATTTCAACCTGGGAAGCGTGGATCTTAACCTTAGCGCACCAGCAACCTTCGGGCTAATCAGGAGTGTCGGCACAGAACGGCGCGCTCAGTTGAATGCCCGCCTCGTGTTCTGAAGCCGAGTCGTCCTCGTGGGTCTCTGCCCTCGGGCAGCGACCCACTCCTCCCAAAGCAGCCCTTCCTGTAGGTTTGCAGCCCATCTGCCCCGTGCTCTTCCACAGACCAAACCGACTGGCCGGGGGGAGTTTTATTTCAGCAATCGAGATGTCGGGAGGACGAATATGCCCAGAGGCCATCGAAGTCGCAAGTTTATGCTGCTTCTGGCTGCACTGGCGGCGTTGATTTGTACAGCTCCAGCCGAGACGAACCTCGGCCAGCCGCGGATGCCGCTGCTCATGCCCGACGATTTCAGTGAATTTCGTACGGTCTTCTGGCGAGTAGAGCCGGCAGTGCCCGACGCGCAAAACCCACTCGTTGAAGGAGAGATGCCTTGGGACCGCGGCGGCGTGATGACCCACGGCACGGTGCTGAAGGATCCGATCGACGGTCGATTCAAGGCCTGGATCATCTGCACTCCCGCAGAAGAAGAACTCAAGAGTGTAGTCACGCAGAACCCTCCAAATCATCATTCGCGGCGGCTCTGCTATTTCGAAAGTCCAGACGGGGTAAGCTGGACGCGGCCCAAGCTGCCCAACTCCGCGTTTGGCATTTACAAAGCCACTAATATCGTTTTCGACGACGCCGCAAATGGAGGAACACAGTACGCGTCGGTGAATGTCAATCCAGACAACCAGGCCTGGCCCTATGAGATGTTTACCTACCGCGGCATGTATGGCCGGCAGCAGGCCGCCGGATCTACGCGGCTCTATCACTACCGTTCCCGTGACGGGAAGACTTGGGAAGAGTTGCACGGGCCAATCAGCGGGCCATTTGATAGTGACGTATGCTTTGTCTACTTAGCCACAGACCTCGGCCTTCAGAAAAGCCAAGGATACGTAGCCTACTACCGGGTTTCTGATACAGACGAGCCGGCTCATGTGCCGGCGTATGATTCGCCTCACAATCACACCCGTCAGCTTTATCGAACGGAAAGTCTTGACGGCAAGGTGTGGGCCCGAGGCGAAAAGATCATCATGCGTGACGAGCGCGACCATCGCGACACACAGTACATGGAGCTGGTGCCACACCAGGTGCCAGGCGGCTATCTGGGAGTCGTGTCCCTGTATCATCCCATCACCCAGACGCTCAATCTCACGCTGGCGGCTTCGCGAGACGGCCGTGGATGGTGGTTTCCAGACCGGCGCGCCTGTCTCGACAACCCTCCCCTGGGGGATTACGGCGGCGGCATGATCTGGCAAAGCAAGAACCTGGTAGCCGATCGTGACCGGCTTTACGTCTATTACGGCGGCATGGAAGGCTTGCATCGTCCCATCACGGACACGCGAGCCGAGAACCTTCGACGGATCGGCGCCGACATCGTGCTGGACCGACCTTACGGGTTCCTACCATTTAACTCAGCCTTGTGCCGGGCTTCTTGGCGGGCAGATCGGCAGTATGCGCTGGTGCCAGCTGCAGGCGGTCCGACGATCGGAACAGCCGTGACCTCTTCGCGTGACCTGGCTGGCAAGTCACTCTGGATTAACCTGCGTACTCAACCAGCGAAAAAATCGGGCCACGCCGGTCTTGACGAGGGTTACTTGCAAGCGGAGCTGCTGGACCAAGACGGGAAGCCAGTCACCAGCTTTACGCGCGCCGACTGCCCGAAACTGACCGGCGATCACCAAGCCCTGCAAGTTCGTTGGACTGGCGGCCGCGCGTCGCCAAAGGAAGCAGTTCAGATCAAGTTCTACCTCAAGCGCGCGTTCCTGTACGGGTTCGATCTGCGGGCTGCAACCGAAGGGTCGAGCCCACGCAAACAGCGGAAATGAGTCGCCAAGCGCAGTTCAACAGCGAAGCGCCCGAGTTTTGTGGCACCAGGAAAGTGTCTGGAGATCAGGCTTCACGAGGCAGCAGGAGTGGGTTTTTGACTTCAGCTCCACCTACCAGCCTAGGAAGCTCAAGGTTTGTCCTGATGGAGAAGAAATGAGGAAACAGGATGTCTAAACGCTCGACGAGGCGTGAATTTCACAAGCAGCTTGGCAGTGTCCCGCTGTTGGGCTCGTTGGACCCAGTCCTGTCCAGCACGTGGAGCAAGACGGCTTTCTTGAAGCCATCGGAAGCAGCCGGTTCTGTGACTCCCTCAAACCAGAGTCAAGAAGCGGCTGGCACAGCCGCAGTTTTGACGTCGCGATCGAATGTAGTCCAGGTGGGAACCAATTCTCAGCTCCTCATCGATGATCACGTGGTGGACGATGTTTGGATGATTCGCCGTTCGCCGGAGATGCCAGTCAAGCACCTTGAGAACCCGATCTTCAACTCTCCGCCGCCTTTTGAGAATTGCGCGACCGTTGCCCAATCTGTCACCTACGACGAAGAGGAAAAGATCTTCAAACTCTGGTACACGATCGTCGACACCAACAGGGATGCTCTACCTAAAGGGCGCCACTATTTCTATCGCGGCGCCTATGCTGTCTCCGAGGATGGGCTGCGCTGGGAGACACCGAGACTCGGGATCATCGACTATCGGGGATCGAAAGATAACAATCTGTTTCTAAACGACGGCACCGGTTTCATCCTCAAGGATGCGCGAGACAAAGACCCAGCCCGGCGCTACAAGATGCTGATCAAACGCGCCGACTCTAAACAGGGTCGAGTGTTCGCATCGTTTTCTCCGGATGGAATCCGTTGGACTGACTACCCCAGCGAATCCTCAGTGCTTAAGAATTCGCGTGACGGCGGGAACTCGACTGTTTTTGACCCGCGGATCGGGAAGTATGTGCTCTTCTGCCGCCCGACCGTGCTCGCCGCGCCGCACCTGAACCCCGAAGAGGTTGGGTTTCCTGACCGCCTCGCTTTGAAGAGCGCCGCCTCCGCCGGGAAGGAACCGACCGGAAGGGATGCAGACCATGTTGTGCCGGCGCACTGGAGGGCTCCGGCGGGTGTGGGTTTCCCGAGCGAGACCGATTTCATAGAACACCGGGAGGCTGAGGACTACATCCACCGCTACCTGAAAGTGTCCGCCTATGTCCACACGAAGGCGCTGCGAATCTTCCAGAGGCCGTTCATTCCTTGCAACAGACGCATTGCGCGTTCGGAAAGCGAAGACTTCATCCACTGGTCGGAACCGGAGGTCGTGATTCGGCCGGATGAACTCGACCCCCCGAGGTTGTACAACATGAATGTCACAATGTACCGAGGTTTGTATCTCGGGCTGTTGGAAGTGTTTTACTCCTGGGGGACGCGACGGTATCCCGGCTGCCCTCAGGAGCCGGAAACATTTGAAGTGCAGTTGATGTTCAGTCGCGATGGGAAGCGATGGGAACGCTTGGCAAATCGCCCGGTGTTCCTGCCGCGCGGCTACATTGGCTCTTTCGATGGCGGCATGATCTCAGGAGCCCATCAGCCCATCATCGAGTACCGGGATGAACTGCGCATCTACTACACCGGCAACTTGTCTTGCCACAACGTCGGTGGGTTCACCCAACGCATCGGTGTAGCGCGATTGCCTCGGGAAAGACTGGTAGCGCGCACTGCGGGCGATGAACTGGGTCTTCTCCTCACCAAACCCTTCCGGCTTGAGGGCGATCGACTCACCATAAACGCCGACGCCAGGCGGGGTTTGATCAAAGTCGAAGCCACCAACCCCGAGGGACAGCCGCTGGCCGGGTTGGCAGTGAAAGATGCGGAGGAGATCCGAGGGAATGATTTCTACCTGCCTGTTGCCTGGAAAGCTGGCTCGAAGCTGTCAGACTATCGCGGCCAGCTGGTCAGGCTTCGATTCTACATGCAGGATTCGAGATTGTATTCATTCCGTTTGCATGCTTGAGAGCGGTTGCGTGTGTGACGCTAAGCCTCAAGGAAAAAAACTCGCTGGCGACATGCGCCCCTCGCGGGCTTCCGATGGGCGGTGGCCGTTGCCGCTCCTTCGCAGCTCAGGTCCTGCACGCCTTGCACGCCCAAGGCCAAGCTTTGGTGGCCGCTCGAAACCAATCGACCGTCCCCGCGACCTGAGCTACTGCGGAAGAGACGCTGGCCAAGAGGAACGTCGATGAAAACAACCAAGCGCTGGCAGTTCGGCCGCGTCAAGTTGGTTGCAGCCGCATCAACTGCCGCGGTCCTGGTGCTTTGCTCTGCCCACGCTGGAGGAGAGCAAAGCAAGCCCGGCCAGTCCCCCGGCGCCAAGACTCCCCATCTGGAGTACCCGGGCTTTGGCCCGGCAAGACCTGGCTCTGACGCGGGGAAGTACACCGGATACAATTCCCTTAATCTGCAACAGATTTATGTCGTGGAAAAGCAGCCAGCTGTTCGCTCGCAAATCGCCCGAGGCTGGGGAAAACCCATCATCGTTCGTCTGCCGGGAGGCGATCTGCTCGCCTCGCAGTACAAGGACATTCGCGCCGACAAGAAACCGGGCGACCGGACCGTGTTCGAGACGGCGCTGTGCCGTTCCAAAGACGACGGATTCTCGTGGTCGGCGCCTAGATTACTCGGCATCAAAGGCAAGTTCGTCCAGTTCACGGCACTTCGCAATGGCACCTTAATCATGGCGACAGGGTATGAGGAGCAGACCGCGATCTATCGGTCGGTGGATGAAGGTGAGACCTGGCAGCGCAGTGAGGTTTACTGGAAAGGGGTCGCCGACAAGCCCAGCCAGAGCACCTTGCTTTTCGACGAGACGAACGGTGTGGTGGAGCTGCACGACGGGACGTTGATTTGCAACGGCGCTCTCATCGAAGGAAACGACGCCACTTCCTACCTGCTGCGCTCCCGTGACGATGGCAAAACCTGGGGAGATGCGACGCGTGTGCCCACCGGGACTCCGGCGGTGGAGATTTCCTACATTGAGCTCCCAGGCGGCAGACTTATGGGATTCGCCCGCGTGCGCACGGATGGTTTTGGAGAAGGAGGGGCGGCGCTTCGGATCATCGAATCTGCCGACGGAGGGAGGCACTGGACGCCGCCCCGAGCCCTTGGGCTGGGCACGGCCGAAATCCCAGGTTTCCCAGTACTCCTCAAAGACGGACGGCTGATCTTGATCCACGGCCACCGCCAGTTCCCTTTCGGCGCCCAGGCCATTGCCAGCCGCGACGGCGGCAAAACATGGGACGTCGATCACCCCATCATCCTGTCGTGGTTCAGCTGGGGCATGCCCTGTGGCCATCCGCGCAGCCTGGTCCTTCCGGACGGCAGCATCCTGACCGGTTACTACGCTCGCATTTTCGATTCGAAGCCGCCTGTGGAAGAGGACGTGACTTCCCACGCTCTGCGCTGGAGGGTTCCCGACGATTGGCCGCCCGCGTCCAAAACGGCCAGAACCTCATCTCATTAAGTCTGCTCTCGAAGTGCCAGCGGCGTGGCGCACTGCGACCCCCGCAACGCGGCTTACAGCTTTGGCCGGAACGAAACCGGTTCACCTCAACTCTGCGAAGAGCGACGAGCAAGTGCATGAAGAACACCAAGCTGCTTCCGTTGTGTTTGAGCGTTCTGATGCCTCCTGCGATGATCGACGCTGGTGAAACTTCCTTAACTCGTCCCGACGAGAAATACCAACGATCCACGCTCCATCAGTTCACCCTGAGACGCGGCCCGATCACGGCTGTGGTCTCGGACAATGCGCGGCTTCCGGGCAAGCCAGCGGGTTACAGCGGGATCGTCTCGCTCGCTCATGAAGCGCATCCGGCCAACCTTTTTGTGCCGTCGCTCTCGGGTCTGGGTTTGAACCAGATCTTCGACGGATCACCAACGCCGGATGAGATCGCTTTCGAGCCACGCCGGGCACCCATGGAACTACGGGTCATCGACGCATACACGGTCGAGTTATATCAGCCCCCCACGTCTCATTGGAAGTTGGAGAGCTGATCTCGCTATTCCATCGAAGCCGATGGCGTTATCCGACTCGTCTTCGAGTGCATTCCGAGAGCCCAGACGTTTCGAAACCGCTACCTGGGATTCCAGTGGGCGAGCCACCTCGACGGACCGGAATCGGAGGACATCGCCTTCTGGGGAAGAGAGACAGTCGGAGAACGATGGATCCGGTCTGCCTCTTCCAAACGAGGTTTGGAGCTAGTTCATTTTCCACTCGGCATGGGCCAAGACTTCTTGCGAGGCGCGATGCCGCCCCGGAAAGGCGCTTTGCGGCACTCAAGGTATTCCTGGATTAGCCCTTACTTCTACAGTGTCAGCAAAAATCTGGCTTACGTGCAGATGTTTGGACAGCAAGACCTGGTGTGCTTTTCCCAAACGGGTTCGGCTAAGGGGAAGGGGAATCCAGCGTGGAATTCCGCTGGCTGATTCAGGAACCGACCGTGGATCGAGCTTACAGCCTTGAGGTGCGTCTGGTAGTCATTCCCTACAAGGATTCGACCCAGATCGGAGACCTGCATGACCAGCAGTTAACTCGATTCTCCAAAGTCGATCCGGTCCTCGTACCCGTACGGGAAGACCCGGCACTGCCACGAGGACTGCTCATCGGCGACTCCATCTCTGTCGGATACACGTTGCCCGTGCGAAAGCTACTGGCCAGCAAAGTGAACGTGCCCCACATACCGATGGGAGGGGGCAACACGGCCAAGGGGTTGCGCAAACTCGATGAATAGCTAGTTAGTTTCTGTCGCGAAACGGTTGAAAGTGGCACTGGGAGGCTGGGGGGAGCCTCGGCAAGTTGCGATTATCAGGGTGGGAGTGTGGAAGAATCTAGAGCAAAGGGAAACCAGCAGGCAGACGGCGTTGCCCGCAGACACGTGGGCACAGTAGGGAGGAAGGAAGG
>VFZK01000166.1 GCA_016871215.1 Acidimicrobiia bacterium
CCGCGCTGCCCAACACCTCTTGCACCATCTCATCGTCCCGCACGTATCTCACATGGTGCATTCGCGCAAAACCTAAGTAAAACATCAACACGGTCCCCATCACGAATTGGGCATTACTCAGACTCGCCGGCTGCCGCTTGACCGTTAGCTTCTCGTACAGCAGCTGCACAAACTCCAGCTTCTCCAACAACGCCGCCAGCGGTAACAGGCCGCCGTACGGGGTCAGCACCCCGCCTCCAAAGTCGTACCGGGTGGCCGCCCCGATTTTATTGGCTTTCCCCCGCGTTCTTTCTTTTCCGCTCGCAACGGCCTTTTCAGACCTCGGCGCTTTTGCTATCTTCTCCATTCGGGAGTGCTCCTTTCCTTGATCGCTCTATCAAGTCTGGATAGGTCGTCTTTGCAAACCGCCTATCCTAGGGCACTCCCGCTTTCCTTTCAATCCCTCCGTTCCGGTTCAGTCGCTATAAGCCCGCTCGGCGCATAATCTGGGTGCCAGCTTGCAAAACAGCGGCGAGAATCGTGGGAGTGCCACCAGCATCCATCACAATCTGAGCCCTCTCTTGACGGTCGTGCTGCCGACAAGCGAGCACGCTTTGTCTTCGTCAGCGCCAAGCCTTGGAGCCTGGGTGCGCTTCCGGCTTGCCGCGAAGCGCGCCAGCGTTTCCGAAGAACTCTAACCTCCAACTTCACAGGTCACATTCCAGGGAGCCCCGCGGGGTGTTCTACAGAGCAAAGGCGCCACGGGCGTAGCGCACATGAACGTCTGAAGTTTGACCGGGCCTTGAGAGTGTGCCGGCGGGATCACGCGGAAAGCCAAACCTGGTGCTGTTGCTCCACGCAGTGACCTTCTCGAAGCGCTGTTCGAGTTACTCTCCAGCGGCAGCAGGCATAATGCTGACGCTGGTTTCGAACTTGCGGTAGTTGCTGAAGTCGCTCACGAATTTCAGGTTGAACCCTTTGAAGACAAGAATCCGGCCGTTGGCAACGATCTCGCTGTGGTGGGGAAACCAGGCCTCGTTGTTCACTTTACGCTGCCAAACCTTCAGGGTGCTACCCTTGTTCACCTTGGCAAGGAAGCCGGCGCCGAGCTTGAAGTCTTCGATGAACTCGATCTCGGCCCTGGCAATCTGTGCCTCCGCCTCGTCCACCCAGACTTTGCCTTTGATCTTCTTGAGGATCTTCAAATCAGAATCGGTAGGCACGTAGCTGGCGCGGGGAGTCACATCGAAAATAAGCAACGTTCGCCCTTTGACTTTCTCTTGACCAGCAACCGCTAGATCGAAGGCCTTGAGCCCTTCATCCCAGAGCCGTGCTTCCTTCTTCCTCCGCTCGGTTCTTTTCCTCGCAAGCCTCTCGACTTCCGACTTGGAGGCGTTCGCGCGAGCGCGGAGGCTCGCTTCCAGTTTTTCCTGTTCCTTCCTGGCTTCTTTCTCAGAAAGAGATTGCCCGTTCCTTTTGATCAGCCTGCGGTAGTCTCCTTCTTCCAGAGGAGTCACTTCGAACGTGTGCGACTCCGATTCCAGTGGTTCGAAGTTCTTCCCGAGAGTAATCTTCTGGCGCGTGAGTTCATAGACATAGGACATCTCGAGCAGCCGACTGCGCTTTGCGTTCTCGGCGACACGTTTAGCCAGCGACTCAGTCTCGGGCCGTTCGCCAGCCTGCACAGAGGCAATCTGCAGTATCAGGAGAGCCGTCAGATATCGGAGTGTCTTAACCATGATCTTCACTCATCACACCATCAATCGAACCCGGGAAAAAGCTCATGAAGTCTGCGTTAGGATGCTGCCAAGTGCAATCGGGGTTTGCTGCCAGAGTCACGAGTTCGGTTAGAATACAGGAACTTGCCAGTTGACGCCCTCGTATGGAGAGCCGGAGGAGTTAGGCTGGCTTCGTTTCGCAAACCCCGCTTATCCGCAACCGCAGAGGCGGCATTGATCCGTAAACCATGACGAGGAGACGAACTCATGAGCTATTGGTACCTGGCCATCAACAATAAATCGGAAGGGCCTTTCACGGTTGACAAAGTCGGCGTGCGCATTCGCAGTGGTCAGGTGTCGCCTCAGACGTTAGCGTTTACTCAGGGGATGGCAGACTGGACCCCGCTGAATCAGGTTCCACAGTTTCACACCATGTTCCGCATGGAAGCACTGTCCATGCCCCCGGTTCCCAGCAGGCCAACCGGGCGGCTGCGAAGCCACGAAATCGACTATGAAGTCTTCGGCGACGACATGCAGTTTGTCGAAATCACCTTGGATCCCCAAGAGGCCGTGATCGCTGAAGCCGGTGGCATGATGTACATGTCACAGGGCATTCAAATGGCGACGCAGTTTGGCGATGGCAGCCAGCCATCCGCTGGATTCTTCGACAAAGTCATCAGCGCCGGCAAGCGGGTGTTGACGGGTGAGAGCCTCTTTATGACCGTGTTTTCCTGCTCATCGACCAAACGAGAAAAGGTAGCATTCGCCGCTCCCTATCCAGGGAAAATTGTTCCGATCGATCTCACTCAGATTGGCGGTACGCTAATCTGCCAAAAAGACGCCTTTCTTTGCGCAGCGAAAGGAACGGCTATTGGCATTTCGTTCAGCCGGAAGATCGGACGTGGACTCTTTGGCGGTGAAGGGTTCATCCTGCAAAAGCTCGAAGGGGATGGCATGGCCTTCATGCATGCCGGGGGAACGATTACGAGCCTGGAACTCGCGCCTGGGGAAACCCTTCGAGTGGACACAGGCTGTCTGGTTGCCTTTCAGCCAAGTGTGAACTACGACATCCAATTCACGGGAGGCGTCAAGAACACCCTCTTCGGCGGGGAGGGTCTGTTTTTGGCAACGCTCACGGGCCCAGGCAAGGTCTTCCTGCAGTCGTTGCCATTCAGCCGGCTGGCAGACCGCATCTACAGTGCCGCACCCCGCGCTGGCGGAGGGCGCCGTGAGGAAGGCTCGCTGCTTGGGGGTCTGGGCGGATTGCTGGATGGCGACAACTCCTGAGACCACATCCGAAAACCTGCCGGCCCAGGGCGGCATCGAGGTATTGAATCTCGTGCTGAGTTCGCTCAAGGCCTGCCCCAGCGAAAGCGCGGGACAGGGAATCCGCGCGGAGTTCCGGCGCACTATCGCGTTGAGCGGATTGCGCTGGGCCCATGTCGACCGGCCGCGTTTAGATTCTACAGCTGAATTTGGTTTGGATGCGACGTCGAGTCTGGGACAGGCGGTTTGGCTGGGGCCTTGATCGAATCCGGACTAATCGACAGAACCAGTCTTCGCTTCCGCCGGTCGAGGTACCATGCCAGCAACGGCAGCAGCAGCATCCCACCCGGAAGTGTAAAGACAGCCAGCATCGGCAGCGAAGCAGCAACACTTTTCAGATGGAGCCTGATGGCGGCTTTGTCTTCGACGGTCCAAGGAACTCCGTTACGGGGCTTCATCAGCAGCCGCATGAACCCCTGAATATGATAGAGGTCCCGCAAACCCATCGCCTTGAGTTCGGCCAGAAACGACGGGGTTGTCATTGGGGTCTCTCCAGACTGCTCGGTGGAGTAAGAGGCGGAGCCGACTTCTCATCCTGGTTATCGGCAGTTGGTCACAGGCCAGTAGAGGATTTGCCAAAGACCGTCAGATTTTTCGGCTGAATGCCCGGCGCGTTAGCCCTACGGGCCGGTTTCCGCATCCTGTCGGTAGTGTCTTGTGGCAGCCAGGTCTCGGTTCCTGGTTTCCTTTTCCCCACGGACCAAGCAGCGCTCGGTACCGGGACTCGAGGAACGTCCCAACCTTGCCTGCGCTCCCCGCTTACGATGGAGCGACGTTCTGGCTGCCGCTAATCAATCTGGCGCCCTTCCTTAGCTGCCGGCCCGGCTTGCGATCCGCCAGGGTGACGACTTTCCGCTGGAGCGACGGCTCCCACGTGGCATGGGCATCTTGCCCAAAGTCTGTGGGGCTGTTTAGAACCGTGGAGTTGGCACCAGCAAAGCTGTTGCCTGTCAGCGCAACGAGTTATCGGCAGATGGTCTAACCGAACCGAGTAACACAACCTGTGGATGGCATGACTCAGCAGAAGATCACGATTCCCACCCCGCTGGACTTCGGTTTCTGGCGTACGGCTCATAGCCACGGATGGTGCGCGCTCAGGCCGTTTGTATTGGACAAGCCTTGCCAGCGTTTGACGCGTGTCCTCAGGAGTTCTCAGGGGCCGGTGCTGGTGGAACTGGCCAGCGGTAGCGATGGGACGCTTCAGGCGCTCGTTCGCTCGCCTCGCACCTTGAATCGACCCGATGTTGCAGCTCTAAAAGAACAAGTGGCTGTGATGCTGCGGCTGGACGAGTCGCTGGACGCGTTCTACGCAACGCTCGACCGTGTTGCTGGTAATGACGAATTCGCTTGGATCCGGGCGGCACGCGCTGGCCGCCTGCTCCGCAGCCCGGATCTATTTGAAGACGTCGTCAAGATGATCTGCACAACCAACTGTGCGTGGAGTGCCACCGAACGGATGGTGGCTCATTTGGTCAGCAAGCTCGGAAGCCGGTTCAACGAGAACCACGCCGATTTCCCAACGGCCGCGCAAGTGGCTGCCGTGAGCGAAGAATTTCTGGTGCGGGAAGCCAGGACTGGCTATCGCAGCCGTTACCTGCTCGAACTTGCGACCCAGGTTGCCCGCGGGACGTTGGATTTCTCCCGCTGGCCGCATCTCGGCGAAGATGAACTTTACGAAGAGATCGTCTCAATCAAGGGCTTGGGCCCCTACGCTGCCGGCAACCTGATGCGCCTGCTGGGGCACTATCGGCGCCTGGCTCTGGATAGCTGGTGCCGGCCGCAGTTCTCGAAGATCCATCGCAACGGCCGAAGGGTCAGCGACAAGACCATCCATCGCCATTACCGAAGGTTTGGGCCATGGAGCGGGCTGGTGATGTGGCTGGATCTGACGCACGAATGGTTCAAATGAGCGTGCGACGCACTCAGATTTGTTGCCGCGCCAGCGGTTTTCATCACGATGACGAAACAGGCAAGCGACGGCTGAACGGAAATCCCCAAGAATCAAAAGGTTACCGTTCTCGGCGCACCACACCGCCAACGTTTCTCGCACAACCGAAGGAGGACTGCACTGGTGACACGCCGCAACTCTTTTCTCAAAGGTTTTGTCGGTCTTTTGGCCGGCGCAATCATTGTTCTGGGTCCTGCCGCTCCACTGCCGGGCACTCCGGGCTGGCCGTAGGGCCGTCGTCATCCGACAGATGACGCGAATCGCGTCCTCCTACCCAGGCTATTACTTCCTTTCTGGTGCCGACGGCAACGATCAGAGTGATGGCGCCTTCAAGATACGTCCCTCAAGGACACCGACGCGACAGGAATCATCTTCGATGGGCAGCCTGGTTGAGAAGGCGGTTCACCTCAGCGTCGAAGCCCTCGCGCAGCGCACGGAAGACCTGCTCTCAGAGCGCGTCTTCAAAGTCGCCACGCGGTTGACTTCGATCGAACGCTTGGGACTACAGAGCGCTCGACTTGGCTCTCTCTTCGGCGTGATGACGGATGTCTCGACCCAACACCATGTAGATGACATCTTCCGCAATGTTGGTGGCGTGATCGGCAATTCTTTCGAGGTTCCGCGAAACCAGAATCAGGTCCAGCGCCTGCTGGATGCACTTCGGTGCTTTGATCATCTGGGCAATAAGTTCGCGAAACACCGTGTCGCGATACTGGTCGATCTCGTCGTCGCGCAACACCACGTCACGAGCCAGCTCATTGTCGCGGCGCACGAATGAGTCCAAGGCATCCTTCACCATTTTCTCAGTGAGTTCCGCCATACGCGGTATGTCGGCTTGGAGGCGCAAAGGCGGACTCGACAGGATCGACAAGGCCCGTTGCGCGATGTTCACCGCTTGGTCGCCCATGCGTTCCAGATCGCTGTTGATCTTGATGATGGATGCAATCATGCGGAGATCCACGGCCAGGGGTTGTTGCAGTGCCAGCAGTTGCAGGGCCCGGTCATCCAACTCCAGGTGCAACTCGTTGATCTGGGGTTCGATCTCCGCGATCACTTGCGTGGCCAGGTCTTCCGTGCGCTGCGCGAGGGCTTCGACGCTGAGGTGAACCGCCTTCTCAACCAGACTGCCCATATAGAGCAAGCGCTCTTTGAGCTCTTCCAGTTGTTCTTCGAAGTGCCGATGCATGCTGCCACTCCTTCTGGACTCCGGCTGCTGATCCACGACGCATGATCCGCTTCGCACCCTTCGGACGAAACCGCCGCCGGGAGCCGTCGGGAAAAAGCGGCGCCGCTGAACCGCTGCCCGTTTCGCGTCGGGATCTGCTATCCAAATCTTCCAGTGATGTAATCTTCCGTTTCCTTACGCACTGGATTGGTGAACATCTTCGTTGTCAGATCATGCTCGACCAGCTCACCCATGAGGAAAAAGCAGGTAGAATCAGAAACGCGCGCCGCCTGTTGCATGTTGTGAGTCACGATGATGATCGTGAAATCCTTCTTCAGCTCGAAAATCAATTCTTCGATCTTGGCCGTAGAGATCGGATCCAAAGCGGAAGCAGGCTCGTCCATCAGCAGGACTTCAGGTTTCACGGCAAGCGACCGCGCGATGCAGAGCCTCTGCTGCTGCCCGCCTGAAAGAGACAGAGCCGACCGATGCAGCCGGTCCTTGACTTCCTCCCACAGGGCCGCCTGTCGCAGGCTGCGCTCGGCAATTTCGTCGAAGTCCGGTTTGGTGCGAGCATATCCATTCACCTTCACGCCGTAGACGACGTTCTCGTAAACCGATTTCGGAAACGGGTTCGACTTTTGGAAGATCATGCCGACACGGCGCCGCAGCAAGATCGGATCGACCGATCTCGCGTAGATGTCGTGGCCCTCGAGAAGCACCTGCCCTTCCAACCGAGTTCCGGGAATGAGGTCGTTCATCCGGTTCAGCGTTCTCAGAAAGGTGGACTTGCCGCACCCTGACGGGCCAATGAGCGCCGTGATTTGGTTTGCATTGATATCCAAGCTGATCGCTTTGAGAGCATGGACCTTCCCGTAGAAGAAGTCGACCTTTCTGGCCTGAATCTTTGAGGCATGCTCTGCGGAGTGCTTGGTGAGTGCCGGAATGTCATGGGCTCGAACAGCTATCTTTGCGGGCATGGTGCTGGGGTTCATAGGGCGCTCCTCAACTGCGCTCGCATATGGCTGCGGATAGCGATGGCAATTAGGTTCAGCAGAAACGTCAGAACCAGCAGGACCAGCACTGTTGAATAGAGGATTGGCTTCGTAGCCTCCACATCGGGCGATTGCGTGCACAAGACGAAAATGTGATAACCCAGCTCCATGAACTGGGAATTCAGTTTCGTGGGCAACTCGGGAAGGAAGTAAGCCGCACCTGTAAAGAGGATCGGGGCAACTTCTCCGGCGCCACGGCTCACGGCTAGAATTGCCCCAGTCAGAATACCACTCACAGAGTGGGGTAGAACCACGTGGATGATCGTTTGAAACTTCGTGGCGCCTAACGCGAGGCTGGCTTCGCGGAGTTCGTTGGGGATAGCCCGGAGCGTTTCTTCAGTTGCCAGGATGACTACAGGCAAAGTGAGGATGGCAAGCGTGAGGGCAGCCCATACGATGGCCGGCTGGCCAAACACCAGAGCCCCGCCGTAGAAAAGCCTGTCGATGCTTGCCCCGCAGAACTTCACGAAGAAACCGAGTCCAAACAGCCCGAATACGATCGAGGGCACACCGGCGAGATTGCTGATGGCAAGCCGTGTCAGCCGGTAGAACCACCCGGATTTCGCACTGTACTCGTTGAGGTAAATAGCAACCAAGACGCCAACCGGAACGACGGCGATGGTCATGAGAATCACCAGCAACACGGTGCCGAAGATCGCTGGAAAGACACCTCCAGCAGTCATGCCCTGGTCTGGCGCCGTGGCGAGGAATTCCCAAGAAAGGTGGCTCTTCCCATGCACAAAGATGTTGCCTACGATGAGTGCCAACATCAGGACGATAACCGCACAAGCGGCGGCCGACAGCGCATGAAAAAGCTTCCCTGAATACTCGACTCGTGAATTCATGGCGTTGACGATCCCGCGGTTCCTTGGCCTGAAAAACCGAACGGCCGTTGTCGCGGGTGCGCCAGCGGCCCCTATTACCGGTTCTACGAAGCGCCCATCATCCGCTGTTTCAAGCGTGACACAAACACATCTCCCACCATATTGAGCAAGAATGTCAAAATGAACAGCATCGTGCCCAGAAAGAACAACACATGGTAGTGGGCGCTTCCAAAAACTACCTCGCCCAACTCCGCCGCGATCGTAGCCGAGACGGTCCGAACAGAATCGGCCAGGCTTAAGGACGTGACGGCCGCGTTTCCAGACGCCATCAGAACGATCATGGTCTCTCCCACAGCCCGGCCAAACCCAAGCACCATCGCCGCAAAGATCCCTGGTGTGGCGGCTGGCAGCACCACCGAGCGAGCTGTCTTCCAGGGCGAAACTCCCAAGGCGAGAGAAGCCTCGCGATAGCTGCGCGGCACCGAGCTCAAGGCGTCTTCGCTGACGGTGTAGATGATGGGAATGATCGCCAGACCCATCGCCAAGCCAGCGTTCACGGCATTCAGCCGGTAGTCAAACTGAAAAAAGTGTTGCAGCCAGCTGGCCAGCACCACCAAAGCCAGGAATCCGAGAACGACCGATGGAATTCCCGCCAGCAGCTCGATGATGGGCTTGACCAGTTCGCGGACCCAAGGAACGGCGAACTCGGCGGTATAGATGGCGGCGGCGATGGACAATGGAGCGGCAAACAGCAGCGCGATGAAGGTGACTTTCAGACTTCCCAATAACAAGGGGATCACGCTGTATTTGGGCTCTTTAGAAACGGGTTGCCAGATGTAGCTAAGAGCCAGTTCCTCGGTCTCATTCGGCTGGGAGCTGAACATCTTGCCAACGGTGACTTCCTGCTGGATGTCTTCGCTCAGCAACAAGGGTAAACTCTCCTTGCCCACGTACACGAAGATGAGCACGATCACTCCGATGGCCAGGGCAGCGTTGAAAAGGATCAATCTTCTGAACAGATAGTCCATCAAACGGGCGCCGACCAAGCTCTGCCGCAATAGGCCATGGCGGTCCAGATTCGGAACTGAGCGGCGCGTTGCGCTGGTTGCAGTCATCGATGGTGTCCTTGTGTAGCGTGCATACCTTGAACCCAGCAGCATCGGCTCCCCACCGAACCCAGCGGCAAACCGCGTTTCGGACGGCGCTCGCAACGGACAACTAAGTGGCTTTCCGCTTGGCCACCTTCTTTTTCGTATCTGTCATGGGCGCAGTGGATTGTCTTGGCAGCGGGTAGTAGCCCACCTCCTTGACGACAGACTGGCCCTCGGGGCCTAACACCCAGTCGATCAGCCTTTTGGTTTCTCCTTGAGGCTCGCCCGTCACATACCAAAACAAGTTGCGGCTGATGGGATAGGTGCCATTCAGTACGGACTCCATAGTGGGCTCGATTGGCGGGCTGCTAGCGTCCTTCTTCACTCGAACGGTTCGGATGTTAGAGTGGTAGGCGATGCCGCCGTACCCGATCGACTTGGGGTCTTTGGCGACTGCATTTACGACCGCTGCCGTTCCGGGCAGCGTTTGAGCCGCTGGGTGGAAATCCCGGTTTTCCAGCACATGCTCCTTGAAGTACGCGTAGGTTCCGGAATTGTTCTCCCGGCTGTAGAGAACGATTTTCAGGTCCTTGCCGCCGACCTCGTTCCAATTCTTGATGCGACCCGTGTAGATATCCCTGATCTGTTCCAGCGAGAGATCGTTCAGAGCGTTGCTCTGATTCAGATAGATCGCCAGACCGTCAACGGCTACGGGGATTTCTACCGGGTCTTTCCCAAACTTGCGTTTGATGGCTTCTTTCTCTTTGTCTTTCATAGGCCTTGACGATTCGCACACATCGGTCGTCCCGTTGATCAATGCAGCGATGCCGGTTCCGGATCCGCCTCCGGTGACTTGGATTCGGGCTGACGGGTTCTTCTTCATGTAAGTCTCGGCCCAACGCTGCCCTAACAGGACCATCGTGTCGGACCCTTTGATCGAGATCGGCCTGCCTTGAGCGAGCAGCGCACGGCTCTGAAGGAAGGCGAAAAGCAAGCCCACAGCAAGCGTACGGACATTCGGTAGGGTCATACAGTGAGTCCTCTCATTTCGCTTCGTTCGTCCTCGGAAGTGTGAGTACTTCCTGGGTTCCGACAGCGGATGCGAACCTCTAAGTATCAAGCCCATGTGGCAATGCGATGTCACGGGGATGAACTCCGTGTGAACTGTCGAGATCAACTTTAGGAATTTTCGTAACCTGCCCTACCCTGAGCTACCCGGATGCAGCGCCCTACGCAGCACCCCGTGATGGGTTCCCTCCCTAATGCTCCCTAATGCGGGGCCCAGAAAACCTTGGTCTGCGCCAAGTCCAATCGCCCGTCCATCAGCTAACCTCCAGGCAGGCACAAAGCGCTCTGGAACTTTGACGAGGTTCAATGCAGGGTCTCGTTTGGATCGCGGACGCTAGGAGCTCTGGACCGGAACCTGGGATCGGATACCTAGTAGTTGAACTGGAGTTGGAGCCGAAGCAGATTGCCCGTCTGGCGGTTCGAGGGAGTTCTGAAGTCCTCGAAGGTCCGGTCTGAGTGGGTATAGGTGGCTGTGAACTCGACAAATGGGTTTGGC
>VFZK01000167.1 GCA_016871215.1 Acidimicrobiia bacterium
AGCCCTTGACTCACCAGCAAAATGCCGTGCAGACGGTGGTCGTATCGCGATTCTTCCGAGCGCGTGATCTCTTGCTGCACGGCCAGGCGCATGACTTCTTTGTCCGAAATCGTAAGTTTTCGCATGGGCAAAGCCCTCCTTGCCCTTCGACTATGGCAAGGAGAGGCTTTGAAAGCAAGAACACTATGCAGCATTATTTATGACGCTATGTATAGCATGGCCATTAAGCCAGTCCCCACCACCCTCTGGCCAAGTTCGTAACGAACCGCATTCTATTACCAAACCTCTGGGCCGAACCAGTCTGGAAAGATCGTCGCGCGCGACGGGGCCCGGACAACGCGCGTCCGCGGGATCGGGTATGCAGGAGCATCGACACTTCCGCCCTCTCCAACTGGGACGGCTACCCGCCGCCCTTGCGTGGGCGTGCGACTTTGTTTGCTCTGAACTTGGCTTTGGCTGCTTCTCTGAAGTGGTCTCGGCTGTCGGAGAGCGAGCCAGCGGTTAGGCTTGTGTATGCACTCGTCCAGGTCATCTCGCCCCGACTCTGGCTGGCCTTGACCTGGCGCTTTCGCAACATCGGTGGTGTCGTCCGAACTGCCAACCGTTGGCGTCCGGCATCAGTCGAAGATCACGGTCTTGTTGCCGTAGGTCAGGACCCGCTGCATCAGATGCAGCCGTACGGCGCGTGCGAGGGCTATCTTCTCCAGGTCACGTCCCTTTCGAATGAGGTCATCGACCGAGTCTCGATGGCTCACCCGCGCGATCTCCTGGTCAATGATAGGGCCGTTGTCCAACTCCGAAGTGACGTAGTGAGCTGTGGCGCCGATCAGCTTCACTCCCCGAGCGAAGGCTTGGTGGTAAGGCTGAGCGCCGACAAACGCAGGCAGAAACGAGTGATGGATGTTAATAATCCGGTTGGGAAACGCCTTCACGAACGATTCGCTGAGAATCTGCATGTAACGGGCAAGCACCACCAACTCCGCCCCTGCCGATTGGATCGCCTCGATCTCCGCAGCTTCCTGTTGTGTCTTGTCGGCGCGAGTGATGGGAAAGTGTCTGAAGGGAATTCCAAACGACTGCGCGATCTTTCCCGCCTCGGCGTGATTGCTGATGACCAGGGCAATCTCCGCCTTGAGCTCGCCAGCTCGCTGCCGCAGCAGAAGATCCTGAAGGCAGTGAGGCAGCTTCGAAGCTAAAATGGCCACTTTCGGAACGTGGTCACTGAAAGCGAGATCGAACTGCATACCGCATTCCAGGGCGATGCCCTGGAAACAGTCCCTGATTCTTTCACGGGGAATTCGAAAGCTCTCCAACTCCCATTCCACGCGTGCCAGAAAGACTCCGTCTGCCAGATCCGTATGCTGGTCGAAGTGAAGGATGTTGCCTCCGTTGCGGGAAACGAAGTCGGAAACCCTGGCCACCAGCCCACGCTGGTCCGGACAAGAAATGATGAGTCTGGCTGTGTGGTTCAATCGATTGCTCCCGGAATTCGTTTCATTTGTGGAGTTGGCCAGCTACCCTCCCTGCCAAGCCCGCGAATTGCGCTCGTAGTGCCCGTTCCGCCAGTTCGTCTTAGGGCGAGCCCGTGGTCGGCACGGGCGCGCTTCGCTTCGAACGGGTCGTCGAAACTCACGCTCTAGGATTCGCTTCGACCTGGGCTTGGAAATCCAGACTGCTCGAAAGGATGTGCTCCGTCATCGCTTGGCGCGCTTCGTCGGGTTTTCGCTTTCGAAGCGCCTGGAGAACCTTCTCGTGCTCCCAAACCGACGACTCGGCCCGAACGCGCATCTTCCTGGGCGACGGTTTCGCGAGGCTTTCGCCAATCCAGGTCTGCAGATAGCCGCGAGTCATCGTCAGCAGGTTGAAGAGAATCGGATTCTGTGTCGCCCGCGCAATGGCCAAGTGGAAACGCAGGTCATGCTCCAGGTATTCCTCCGGCCGGTCCAAGGAACGCTCCATTCCTGCAAGTGCGTCGGCGATTTCGTCGAGGTCCGCGTCGGTTGCGCGGCTGGCAGCAGCGCAGGCGGTCTGCGATTCGAGCATCAAGCGTGTTTCAATCAGGTCGTTCACGCTTTTGCGATCGATCAGCAAACCCCATTGCAAGGCCTTCTCGAGATATTTTCGGCTGTCAACCGAGACGAAGGTCCCTTCGCCAACCCTCCCATCCAAGATCCCCATCACGGCCAGAGAACGCAGCGCTTCGCGGATCGTCGTACGCCCCACTCCGAACCGCAAACAGAGGTCCTTTTCCGACGGCAGGCGGTCTCCAGGTTTTAGAAGACCCCGGGAAATGAGACCGGTGATCTGATCGACAATCTCATCGCTCAAGGAATTTCGATGAACCGGACGCATGGCATCCACAGCCAATTTCCTGGTTTTTTGGGCTTGCATGTGAGAACCTTCCGACCCGTCGTGACGCCAAAAAAGTGCTTTACAAAGGCGCGCTGCTTGAACTAGGCTTTGACTGAATGTCAGACAACCTGATCCATTAACGTCAGGCTAATCGATCATCTCGGGTTGAGTCAACAAAATCTGTTCGCAGCAGCCGGTGGTGGAGTCCGCGGCTGGCGTGGTTTACGGGCCAGGGCTCGTCGACCTGGGGGGAGTTTGGCATGGGTGAGACGGTTGATCTGGGACGGCGAGTCGAGTTGGTCCCCATGGACCCGCACTTCCTTAACATCTCGATCGCCCTGTATCGCCAGGACGCGGGTGAGGGGCCGCAGTACCTGGTTCACAGTTACAGCCGGCGGCAAGGCACGCGGCAGCGGCTGGAGTTTGTTGCTAAAGCGATGGTTCTGTTGGGTGGGCTCGAGCCGGTTGCGGGAGAGTCGCTCCAGATTCGGTTTCCGTGCCGGACGGAACATCCGCTCGCCTGCCGGCGCGTGTTTCTCGAAGCCTGCAAGCTAGACCCGAGCCAGCCTGGGTCCTCCCGCCCGTTGCACATCCTGGACAGGAAGTCGAATCGGACCATTACGGTGTCCAGCCGAAATGATGGGAGCTATCTGCTGGCCGCTGACGGGGAGGAACCAGACAAGGCGAGCCGCATTGCTGCCGTCGCGAACGGCCTCGCCAAGCTGGGCCAGATGCAACTGGGCGCATCCGGAAGCGATTTTGTGCAGTTAGCTTGTGGACAGCCCCACGACGCGTTGGTCGGTTTGTTGCTCGTGCGGGCGCTCAACGTTCGGGCTGTTCTGCGGGAAGAAGAGATGGCTGCTGCCCGCGGAGTGCTGTCGGCGCCCAGCGCGCAGAAATAGCAGCCCAGGTAGAAAGCTGTTGACGAGTGTACTGGAACGAAAGGCGTGGACATGGAATCCCAAACAGCAGGTGCGATGAACAGCCGGCAGCGCGTCCTGTCCGCTTTGAGGCGCGAACCCGTGGACCGAACACCCGTGTGCAACCCAACCTCGGTGGCCACCGTGGAGTTGATGGATCTGGTGGAGGCTCCGTTTCCCGAAGCCAACCGCGTTCCGGAGCTCATGGCGCGCCTCGCAGCCACCAGCTATACCGAGCTCGGTTTCGACAGCATTATGCCGGTGTTCTCGATTATTCAGGAATCCTCGGCGCTTGGCTGCAAGATCCAGTGGGAGCAGAAAGACAACTGGCCGACCGTCAAGATGCGTGAGCCGATTTTTCAGGACGTGGACGACATTCGAATTCCTGCTGACTTCCTGAACCACAGCGATACGCGCTGTGTGACTGAAGCCATCAAGATCCTGCGCAAGGAGTTCGGCAACGAGGTTGCCATTATCGGGAAAACGATGGGGCCGTGGTCGCTTGGCTATCACTGCTTCGGCGTCGAGCCATTTCTGTTGATGTCGTTGGACAGCCCGGGAAAAACCAAGGTTTGCCTCGACAAACTCAAGGAAGCGACGATTCGATTCGGGATCGCCCAGATCGAAGCGGGAGCGGACGCGTTGACGTTGCCAGACCATGCGACCGGCGATCTGGTAAGCGGCGAATACTACGCACGCTACTTGAGAGACCTGCACATCGAGTTCGCAGAACGTCTGCGCGTGCCGATCATCCTCCACATCTGCGGCAAGACCGAAGATCGAATGGAGTTCATCGCCCAAACGGGCATGGCAGCGTTCCATTACGACTCGAAGAACGATCCGGTGGAATCGATGCGGATCATGCGCAACCGAACGTCATTGGTGGGTAACATCAACAATCCGGAAACTCTCTTCTCGAAGGGACCGGAGGCCGTTCACAACGAAGTCATCAAGAACCTCCAAGCCGGCGTGCAGCTGGTTGGACCTGAGTGCGCCATTCCCTTGCAGACCGCGATCGAGAATCTCAAACAAATCCCGAAAACCGTCAAGGAGTGGCACAAAGAAAAAGCCTCGCGGAACTGGCGGGGCTGAGCGCCTTCGCGTAGTGGGCCGCGCCGAGGGCTGGACATCGGATGTCGCTTAAGAGGAAGCCATGGCAGAAATCACCGATATCACCAATGAGTTTATCCGCCAAGAAATTGAGGAGTTCATCGAGCGACCGGACGAGCGCCAGAGAACGATCGGCACATTCGCCCAGGCGTGCCCCGAGATGCAGGTCATTGCCGCGGCGCTGATCGAAGGCGAGAATGAAACAGTCAGCCGGTTGACGCGACAAGCCCTGGACAGTGGAATCGAAGCGCTGGAGGTCATGGACTATGGGCTGATCGCCGGCATGGGCATCGTAGGCATCAAGTTTCGCCAGAACTTCATTTTCGTGCCGGAAGTGCTCGCCTGCGCACGTGCGATGAAGGCCGGGATGGCTCACATCGAGCCGATTCTTTCAGCAGCGGGAGTCGACCCGGTCGGCACCGTCGTCATGGGGACAGTCAAAGGCGATCTACACGACATCGGCAAGAACCTCTGCATCATGATGCTGCGCGGAGCCGGTTTCGTGGTGCATGACCTGGGGGTCGACACCTCGCCGGACCGGTTCATCGAAGCGATCGAAGAAACGAAGGCGCCGCTGATGGGCATGTCGGCATTGTTGACGACCACCATGCCGAACATGGGAAAAACCATCGAAGCCTTTATCGATGCGGACTTGCGCGACGAGGTTAAGATCATGGTGGGTGGCGCGCCCGTGACGCAGGAGTTCGCCGACGACATGGGCGCGGATGGCTACGGCAAGGATGCGCTGGCGTGCGTCGCGCTGGCCAAGAATCTTCTGGGAGTCGCAGTGAAATCCTAAAACGCGATGCCCACCAGAGAAGAACTGCAACAGCGCTTAGATCGGATCAGCAATCTCTTCGCTTCGATTGTCGCACACGCAGACGAGCAGTCGACCTGGCGCTGCCCGTACAAGAACCGTTTCGACCGGTGCACCGCCCAGTTCGGTTGCCGCAACAAGCGCAAGGCTGGCGCCGCCGGAGAACTTCCGCTTTGCATCGGAGACGACAAGCTGGATTATCGCCCCGCCTGGGAGTGACGGCGCCGCCGGGCAGGAGGCCCTGCATCTCCGGGCGAAGTAGTTCCGCTCACGGCGCGTCGCTGCCTTCCACTGCCGCTACCCCCTGATGGCAACCATTTCACACGACCACCAGAAATGCGATCTGGCCAGCGGCAAGACCGTCTTCGACTACGCTGACGACCTGAAGGTGCAGGTGCCGACCTCTTGCGGCCGGGCGGGCGTCTGCCATGAGTGTGTGGTCGAAATCAGCGAGGGCATGGAAGCGCTAAGTCCGCGGAGCGAGCCTGAGTCGTTTCTGCGCGGCAACTACCGGCTTGCCTGCCAGGCGCGGATCGAACACACCTCGATCGACGTTCGGTTCTCCCCGCTGCGGCGGCGGCCCAAGATCCTCGTCGAGACGCGGCAGAAGCCCATCGAGCTCGATCCGCTGGTGGCACGTGCGGGCGCGCAGGTGTTGTACGACGGCGAGCCCATCGACCGGTTTCGCGGACACCTCTATGGATTGGCCATTGACCTGGGCACGACAACCATCGTGATGGAACTCGTCGATCTCGAGACAGGCCGCAGCGCTTGTTCCAGCTCGTTTGCAAACCCACAGCAGTTTGGAGGAAGCGATGTCATGCATCGCATCTCCTACGATGGTGGGCCATTTCGCGGTGAGCTGCAGCGGGCCGTGGTCAACGCGACGAATCGCGAAATCCGCGAATTGTGCAACCGGCTGAACTTCTCGCGGCTGGAGATCTACGAAGTCGTTGTCGCGGGTAATTCCACGATGCGCGACCTGTTCTTCAAGCTCGACGTGCAAAGTATTGGACAGCGCCCCTACAAGTCGACCGTCGAGCACGCCTATCTGGAGGGTCGGTGCTCAACGACTGCTCTCCGTGAAGATGCCCGGCGGGTCGGAATTCAGGCGAACGCCAAGGCCAAGGTTTACGGCCTGCCGCTTGTGGCCAGCCATGTCGGCGGCGACACGGCCGCTGACCTGGCCGCTGTCGACATGGCATCGCAGAATGAAGTCGTGATGCTGGTCGATGTGGGAACGAACACCGAAGTCGTGGTGGGAAACGCACAACGAATGCTGGCGGCCTCCTGCCCGGCGGGTCCGGCGTTTGAAGGCGGTCTCATCAAGTTCGGCATGCCCGGATTCGATGGCGCCATCGAATCCATTCGCCTGGCGGATGGCCGCTTCGAGTACAATACGATCGGTGGCGTCGAGCCGGAAGGCATTTGTGGATCCGGCCTGATCGACCTACTGGCGGAGCTTCGGCGGCACGGCCAGATGACACCGAAAGGCGTGTTTCCCAACAAGCTCTTCGAAATCCCGATCGTACCTGAACGGGGCATCACCTTTTCTCGCGAGGACGCCAGCAACCTCGCGCAAGCGAAAGCGGCAAACTATTGCGGCCAGATGATCGTGATGCGCAAGTTCGGTGTGAACCCTCGCGACATCAGCAAGCTCTACCTGGCTGGCGGCTTTGCGAACTACGTCGACGTGCGCCACGCGATCGAGATCGGATTTCTGGCTCCCGTTCCGGAAGACCGGATTGTGAAGGTCGGCAATGCCTCCGTTCAGGGCGCGAAGGAAGTCTTGCTTTCCAGGCGAAAGCGGCAGGCCATCGAGCAGTTGGTCCGCCAGATCGAACACGTCGAGCTGGAAACGACGCCCGATTTCTTCGAGGTCTTCGTAGAAGGTTGCCAATTCAAACCGATGCCAGAAGTCTTGGCAGGTACATCCATCCACCCATAAAAGCCGGACCGGCGAAAGGCAGATGCCTGCACAGGCTGGCGTCAATCGGTTGAGAGGAGTGACATGGCGCTATCGTCAGCAAGAAACGCGCTGAGCCTGGGCGCTTGGCAAAAGCAGTCGTTTCGGTTTCTGTTGCAAGAAACCAAAACGTTCGTCACCTGCGTGGAGTTGGTCACGTCGCGAGGCGTCATCACGGAGCGGAGTGGCCGGCGGGTGATGGAGCTGGCGCGAGCGCTCGCTCAACATCCCGGCATTCACGCGCTCAGCATTACCGATAATCCCGGCGGCAACGCGATGATCAGTTCCGACATCCTGGGAACGGACCTCATCTCGCGGGGCCAAGATGTCATCATCCACCTCTCGTGCAAAGACTGGAACCGCAATGCGCTGCAAAGTCGTGGCTGGCAGCTAGCCAGCGCGGGGTTCAACAACGTTCTGGCGATGTCGGGAGACTATCCGACCGACGGCTACCGGGGCCTTGCGACAGGTGTATTCGATATCGATTCGGTCGCCCTGCTGCGAATGTTTTCGGACATGAACGCTGGGATAGCCCCCGCCCATGACCAAGGTAGCGCGCACCGCATGGAGCCCACGCATCTCTTTTTGGGCGCTGTGGTCAACAACCACAAGCGCTACGAGAGAGAGGTGATGCCGCAATACTTCAAGCTGGCCAAAAAGATCGAGTGCGGCGCACAGTTCATCATCAACCAGATCGGCTACGACTCTCGCAAGCAGGATGAGCTGCTCAAATACATGGCTTTTCGCGGCTTCGACCTTCCTGTGATCGCGAACGTGTTTGTGCTCGGGGCAACCGCCGCGCGCTACTTCCATTCGGGCAAGATTCCTGGGTGTGTGGTAACAGACGACCTGCTCGCCTTGTCGGAGAAGCAGGCGAAATCACCCGACAAGGGCAAGCGATTCTTCCTGGAACTGGCAGCCAAACAGTGTGCCATCGCCAAAGGCCTTGGCTTTCGTGGAGTCTATTTGGGCGGCCACCTGAAATATCCCGACTACGAGCAGATTCTGCAACTCGCCGCGGGCTTTGGAGAACGCGACTGGAAGGAGTTTGCCAAAGAGATCCGCTTTGGGCTGCCCGATGAGTTCTATTTCTTCGAGCCGGACCCGGAGACGGGTTTGAGCTCGACCGAAATCAATCGGGCCTATCTCTGTTCGAAGACGCCAGAAGCCCAGGAAGAATTGAAGCGGTCCGTTCCGCTGAGTTACAAGATCAATCGTGCCGTCCATGATACGGTGTTCGAGGAAGGAACCACCGGCTTTGCCATCGGGAAGAAGATTTCAGAAACTGCCGAGCGGTCGGGACAGGGAATGCAACGCATGTTGCATGGGATTGAGCACGCAATCAAGATTGTCACTTTCGATTGCCGCGACTGCGGAGATTGCTCGCTGCCGGATATCGCTTACCTTTGCCCTGAATCTCAGTGCGCCAAGAACCAGCGCAACGGTCCGTGCGGCGGAACCCGCCAGGGAAAGTGTGAGGTAGGCGAAAAGGAGTGCATCTGGGCCCTTGCCTATGAGCGGTTGAAGGCCTATGGCGAGGAAGGAAAAATGCTGGAACGCCCCGTTGTAGTCAAGGATGGAAAGCTCCGGGGAACCAGTGCCTGGGCAAACGCTTTTCTGAAGAAGGACCACCACAGCAAGAATTAGCGCGACGGCTCGGGTACTGCCTTTCGCCGATTCCAGTTGCCGCAGCACTCATCGACAGCGTTGTGCAAGCGCGAATCGCCCGCAACGGGAAAACGAGAGAGGATTCCATGAAAGTCAACGGCTTGATGAAGGACTTCACGATCATCGGCGAAAACATCCATGCCACGCGCGTTGTGCTCCGCAGCGGCAAGCGCGTGGCAACCACTGCGGAGGGGGTCGAAGCCGTTGTCTACACCGGCTCGGACGGAGCCGTTCGGTATCTGGCCATCCCGGAAGAAATCAAGAAGAGTCAAGACTACGCTGAAGGTCGAGTCAAGCACGTGAAGATCGGGGTGACGGCTGCCATGTCCAGCCGCGAGCCTGAGGCCAGCGATGGTTTGGAGTATTTGAGAAGCCTGGTTCGCCGTCAGGAACAGACCGGCGCCGATTACCTCGACTTGAACGTGGACGAAATCTCGCTCCGATTGGAGGACCAGAAAAAGGCCATGCGATGGCTCGTCCGGACGGTTCAGGGAATGACTTCCCTGCCCGTGTCGATCGATTCTTCCAACCTCGAGATCATCCAAGAAGGCATGGAAGCCTGCGACCGGAGGGCAGGCAGGCCGCTTCTAAACTCGGCATCTCTGGAGCGCGTGGAAGCCCTTGACCTGGCCCGCCAATACGATAGTCCCGTCATCGTGACTGCCGCCGGGGGAAAAGGGATGCCTCAGAATGACGAGGAACGGATCGCAAATGCATCGCGACTGCTGGATGCAGCGTTTGCCAAGGGCATCTTGGCTAAGGATATCTACATCGATCCTCTGGTTTTCCCCATCTCGGTAGATAGCGAGTTTGGCAACCACTGCCTGCTGGCCATCCAACGCCTTCGAGAGCGATACGGACCAGACGTTCACATCACCGGCGGTTTGAGCAATGTCTCTTTCGGGCTTCCCTCCAGGCAGCTTCTGAACGATGTGTTCATCGTGTTGGCCACCGAGGCGGGTGCGGACAGCGGAATCATCGACCCGGTGTCCAGCCATCTGGATCGAGTCTTTTCGCTCGACAGACAGTCCCGATCGTTTCAGCTTGCCCAGGATGTGCTTCTGGGAAAGGACAGGAACTGTAAGACTTTCTTGCGTGCCTACCGCAAGGGAGAGTTGCAAGCTCAGTAGTGAGCTCGGCGCGGTGGATTCCAGCATCGGACTTGGGCGGCGAAAGCAGTGATGCCAGGGCGTTCTGAGTTCACGCCGGTCGTGCCTGTTGTGCACGAACCTGAGGATTCTCTACTGCGGGATATCGAGGGCGCAGCCCTTGGTTACTAGGCAACGGGACGGCATGCGGATTCCATTTCCAAAACGGCAGAGGCCTGACGCCGTGCAATTAGTCCTGTGCATCGATTCGCGTGTTTCAGCTCCTCTCACGACAGATTGGACCCACAATGGCTAAATACCAAATCCTATACTGGAAAGAGATCCCCGCTCAGGTTAAGGCATTCGACGGGGCGCGTCCCGTCTCTCGCCAGCTACCGGAGCGCTATCAAGTCGAAATCGATCGCCTCGCAATGGAACAAGGGCTGGCAGGGACTGATGCCTATTTGAACCAGTGGCACTGGACATCCAAACTGGAACGCCCTGGCAGTGCGGCCGAGGTTCTGGAATCAGTCTGCCAGGAGATCCTGGCAGAATGGGATCCTAAGATCCTTTCGAAGGAAATGTAGGACGAGGCCGAGCACTCTCGAAGCGCTCCGGTCTTCCGCAACCTTGCGGCTGGCAATCTCTGCTCTCGATGCCCCAACCCTCGGTGGCGCCGGTCGCTCCTCGTTCCATCCTTTCGAGTTCGCCGAAACCTCTTTTCTGAGTGCGGTGCTGCGGCAGGGCCG
>VFZK01000168.1 GCA_016871215.1 Acidimicrobiia bacterium
AAACTGACTCCCGGGTGGATCTTCCTAAGAGTGAAGAAAATTGAAATCGGTCACTACCAAAAACTCCCGTTACTGAACTGACATGAACAACTTGCAGACACTGTAGGCTCGAACAGCTGGACACTAGTGATATGTTAAGTCTTGTCCCGATACTTTGGGTGGCGCACACATGGCGCAGTTTGTCATGTGTGCGTACGGTACGCATACATTGCAAAAAGCACGATGTATGCGGCACGCGAAGAGACTTAACAAAGTAATACTAGTCTCAGCGCATCTTCACGCCTCGAAGGCTACGTCGACCTGAGGCATCCAACCTGGATCTTCGTGACGAACCTGCTATGGTGAACTTCCGATCCAACTGCATGCCTGCCTGGTTCGGTTGCGCCGCGGTTGTGGTCTCACTGCTGGTTGCGACCGCCGCGTGGGCGCAGTTTCCTGCCATCCGCTTGCAGACGGTCTTTCCTGCGGGAGGCAAGCAGGGTTCAAGCTTTGAACTGACCGTCACAGGAACTGACACTGACGACGCCCACCGGCTCTTCTTTTCTCACCCCGGCCTGAGCGGAGCGCCCGTGATGTCGCCGCCATCGGCATTTCAGCCGGTTCCGCAGCCCATTCCCGGAAAATTCCGGGTTTCGATTTCACCCGAAGTGCCGGTGGGGGTTTACGAAGTTCGGCTGTCTGGAAGATTTGGCATCTCCAACGCCCGGGCATTTGCCGTGGGCGATCAGGTGGAGATGGTCGTCGAATCGGCCAACCACACGGCAGCCAGCGCCGTGGATGTTGGCTTAGGAGTCACGCTCAATGGACACAGCGAGGCCGATGCGGCAGATTTCTACCGCTTCAGCGCCAGCAAGGGCCAGCGCATCACCATCGAGGCGTGGGCCCAGCGGTTGGATTCGAGGATGGATGCCACCATCGCGCTCTATGACGCGTCAAGTCGTGAGTTGCAGGCTAGTCGCGACGTCTTCCGGCTCGACCCGTTTGTCGACTTCGTTGTGCCGCAGGATGGCCAGTACGTTCTCAAGGTTTACGATTATCTCTACCGCGGCGGCGCGGAATATCCTTACCGTGTGTCCATTGGCCAACAGCCTCATATCGAATACATCTTTCCTCCGGCAGGCCTTCCGGGGAGCACGGGGCGTTACGTCCTCTACGGGCAGAACCTTCCTGGAAGCCGCCCCTCGACCGCGATCGAGGAACGCGCCAATGCGCTGGAGGAAAAGGCCGTCGAGATTACGCTGCCTTCGCACGAAGCTCAACTGCCTTTGGCTTCTTTTCTCGAACCCAACCAAATCGCTGCACGGGGAATCGACTACAGACTGAGCTCCGATCATGGCAGCTCGAACGCAGTAAGCCTTCACTTCGCCACGGCCCCGGTTGTCGTCGAGCAGGAGCCTAATGACACATCAGGGCAAGCTCAGAAGGTAAGCCTGCCCTGCGAAATCAGCGGACGATTCTTTCCCTCAGCCGACCAGGACTGGATCGCTTTCGAGGCCAAAAAGGACAGTGTCTACTGGATCGAAGTCTTCTCGCAGCGGCTGGGGCATTCCACGGATCCAACCTTGTTTCTCCAGCGGATCTCGATTGATGAGGCAGGCCGCGAGCGGCCCGCGTTATTGCTTGAAGCGGACGAATGGCCGTCTTTCCTGGGTGACAAGCGGTTCAACCTGGGCAGCCGCGATCCGGCCGTGGAGCTGAAGGTGGCGCACGATGGCCTCTATCGCCTTCAGATCCGCGATTTGTCTGGAGCTCGGGAAAGCAGTCCTTCGCATCGGTACCGGCTTTCGATACGAGAGGCGCGGCCAGACTTCGACCTCTTGGTCGTTCACGAAGACCCCAGCGGCTCGAATGACGATGCTCTGATCTGGCAACCCTTTCTCCGAAAAGGCGGAACGACGCGGATGAGTGTTCTCGCCGTCCGGCGCGACGGTTTCGATGGCCCCATCGAACTGAGCGTCTCGGGCCTACCAAACGGGGTTCGCTGGTCAGGCTCCACCATTCCCGAAAACAGCACCGGCAGCACGCTCCTGTTCGAAGCCGATCGACGAGCTTCTGCTTGGGCTGGGACGATCCAGGTTGCCGGACAGGCGCGGATCGGGAACCGGCAAGCTGTGCGGCAAGCGCATCACGCTTCACTGGTTTGGGATGTGGGAGGCTTTGCGCAGAAGACGGTGCCGTCTCGAATTGTCCGCAACCTGGCGATGGCGGTAAGCCAGCTTGAAACCGCGCCGCAGTTGCCCCAATTCGAAATAGCGCAACAACGTTGGGACCTCCCGCTTGAAGGTGACCTCAAGATCCCTTTCACGATCTCGCAGCGCTCCAGTCTCCCAGGAGAGATTAAACTCCGCCTGAGAGACCTGCCGGGGCTGAGGGATAGCACGACGAACCTGGTGCTCGATGAGAAAACCTCCGAGGGAGTACTGGAGTTCCGCTTGACCACGCGCGGTAATGACCTCAGGCCAGGGCAGGGCACGTTCTCTGCTGTCGGCGTCGGCGAGGTGACTTATCGCAGACAGCTTGATGCACTGGCACGAGCTGGCCAGGAATACTCACGGATGCAGCAAGTGGCAAACCGCTACCTTGCTGAGGCAAGACGGACCGCCGAAGCGGAAAGCACCTCTCCGAATCGGCGCGTCGAGAGCAGCAACCAGGCGAGGGCTGCCGAGCGAGAACGAAGAAAAGCCGATCGACGCTTGAGGGAAGCCTCCGAGCGAGCCAGACCTCGCAAGGTGCGCGTTGCGATGCACTCTCGCGCGTTGGATCTGCGAATCCATCCGGCGCCGGTGGTCTTGGCCGCCGCGTCAGTACCCAAACCACTCAAGCCAGGGTCGAGCTTCGAAATTCCTGTTTCGATCGAACGGCAATTCGACTACCAGGATGTGGTCCAGATCAATCTGGTGGTTCCGGTCCACGTGGTGGGCGTGCAGGCTGCTCCGGTCGCCATCCCAAAGGGCGAGTCGCGCGCGGTGTTGGCGGTACAACTGGCTCCCGATCTGCCGGCAGGAGAATATCCGCTGAAGCTTCAGGCCAAACTGCAGTTGAATGAGCGGGACCTTCAGGTAGAACAACCCCTGGTGATCCAGGTGCGGCCTGATTCTGAGCGTCCCCCGGCTTCAGAGCTCCTCCGCCATCCATGATAGGGCTTCCATGACCGATTGTGCGCTGGCCAGCCGCAGAAGACAAACGTGTTCCGGCATTGCCTCCGTTGTGGCTGCCGCGATCGTCATGGCTTCCGTCGGCTGGACACAACAGAGCGGCGCCAAAGCTGCGCGCAGAACTCAAAACGCATTCGTGGAGTCGCAAAAGCCGGTCGTCTTCGAAGCGGACATCTTGCCGATGCTTCAATCGCGATGCTTGTCGTGCCACAGCCAAAGCCAGGCTCTCGGAGGGGTGGTTCTGGAAAGCGTCGAGGCCATCCGTTCCGGACGTGGGGGCAAACGAATCGTTGTCGCGGGAAAGAGCGACGCCAGCCCGCTTTTTCAGGTGGCGGCCCGTCGCCGGCAGCCGTTCATGCCTCCGGCAGGTAATGGTGCCGTTCGATTGACTCCCCAAGAACTCAGCCTGCTCAAACAGTGGATCGATCAGGGAGCGCTTACAAATCCCGGCACAAAGGCATCCGATCGATTCGCGTGGCAGAACCTTCCGGCGACGGTGACCCCAGTCTACAGCGTGGCGATCACACGCGATGGTGCGTTTGCCGCGTGCGGTCGAGCCAATCAGCTGTGGATCTATCATCTGGCTTCCGGGCGCGTCGTCGCTCGCTTAGTCGATCCGAGCTTGCGCCTGGTGAATCCTGAGCCAGACGCAGCGCATCGCGATTTGGTGAACTCCCTAGACTTCAGTCCGGACGGGCACCTTCTGGTATCTGGAGGTTTTCGGACCGTCAAGTTCTGGCGACGCCAAACAACCAAGCCGACATTAGAAACCGATTCGACTGGGGGAGAGACGGACCCATTGCCTGTTTGGATTTTGGAGAGGACCATTGGAAACGTCGATGATGTGGCAACGCTGGCCGGACGGGTTACTGCCCTGGATATCAGTCCCGACGGCGCGCTACTGGCGACCGGAGGCGGAGTCCCGTCAAGGGGCGGAGAACTCAAGATCTGGCGTGTGTCCACAGGAATGCTGGAGACGGAAGTCTCAGACGCCCACAGCGACACGATTGTTGCCCTGGAGTTTTCGCCCGACGGACAATATCTCGCCACTGGATCCACCGATCGCTTTGCCAAGGTCTTCAGTGTCAAGACGCGGCGGATGGTACGCGTCTTCGAGGGCCACACGCACCATGTGCTTGATGTTGCCTGGAGGGCAGATGGCAAAGCGCTGGCAAGCTGCGGCGCCGACAACGTCGTCAAGCGCTGGGACTTCGAAACGGGTGAGCAGAAGCAGACCATTGGCGGCTATGAAAAAGAGGTCACCTCGGTGAGCTTCATCGCGGAGAGCGACGACTTGCTCGTGAGCTCTGGCGACCCCATTGTGCGCCTGGGAGAACGACTGCTGAGCGGAGTCTCGGCGTTTGTCCATAGCGCCGCGGCCAGCCGCGATGGACAGGTTGCGGTGGCCGGAGATCAGACAGGACGCTTCATGGTTTGGCACGGTTCGAGCATTCGCCCTCTTCATGTCCTTGGCCCAGCCGCAACTGCAAGGTCTGGAGATGTCCCCGCTGAGACCCGAAGATAGAAGTGGCGTGCCCAGCCTGAAGACACTCACAACGATTCGGATTTCAGCCAGGCCTACAGTCCTTCCTCTTTCACCCAGCGCACGGATCTGCGAAAGGCTTCGAGGGTTTGCCCGACTTCACGCGGTCTGTGGGTTGCCGAGACCAGGCCACCCGGCCCAGGCATCAGGTCGACGCCATTGGCAAGCATCGCCAGCCGCAGGCGATTGATGAGGGCCGGATCACGCGCCCCTTTGAGACCTTTGAACCCCAGAGCGAGCGGATCGAAGGATTCCGGATCGATCGTGGTATGCTGTGGATTCACGAAAATGATGAAGGCCGAGGCCTCGCCATAGACGCCCCACGGCACCTGCTCTTCGGCCAGAACCTTGCGCATACCGCTGCGGATGGCTTCGGCCGTGGCTTCGGCGCGCGAGCACGCGTCGGTCGTTTCGACAAGCTTCAAAGTGACCACAGCCGCCGCGGCCGTCAGCGGATTCGCGTTGAAGGTACCATGGTGGCCGATCTTCTCACGCTTGGCTGATTGTGCCGCCGTCGCATCGAGCTGCCCCATGACGTCCTTGCGTCCGGCAACCGCTCCGCCAGGCAGGCCACCGGCGAGAATCTTGGCCAGGATGCAGAGATCGGGGGTGATGCCGTAGCGGCGCTGCGCACCGCCGGCTGACCAGCTCGGCCCACCGCACCTCCAGCTCATGCGACGCGCCCCAATGGGTGCCTGCCACCATTTGCTGCTGTACCGCCTGGACGACCTCCGGATGAGAATGGCCGAGAAGCAGTGCGCCATGGCCGCCGAAGTAGTCCACGTACTCGTTGCCGTCGACATCCCATTTGCGCGGGCCGGACGCGCGCGCCACGTAAACCGGGTAGGGCTGAGTCGCTCTGGAATCGTGCGTCAGCCCGGCAGGCAGCACACGGCAAGCTTCTTCGAACAGCCTCGCTGAGGCTGGCGTGCGTTGGCGGTAGGCGGTTTCAATGTTCGAAAACGAGGCGGACATGGCAAACGCTCCTTGTGATGCAGCCTGCCTGCGAATCCTGGCGAGACATGCTACGTCGCCGATCGTTTGCTCCTGCGGCGCACCGCATGGATAACGTCGAGTGGGAGACAGGCCGAGACAAACCGATTCTACACCAGAACTTTGCGGAAGGAATGGACCTCGCAACTCCACTCCAAAGCCGCACTCCGGGCGGCGCGAGGCTGGATTGGTTTCTGTCGCGAAGCTCGCGAGGCCAGACTAGACAACCCTTTCAGCCTTAGCCCAAAGGTGCTCTGGGCATGGCGCACGACGAAGCTCTCGATTCTGGCCGAGTCCTGTCTCAGTTGTCTCAGTGTCTCAGTGCGTTCCTTTACACACCTGAGGTTCCATGCTATCGTCTGCCCTTCGTCTTACGCCGTCGCAAACTGACAAGGAGTCGACCGATAATGGCAACTGCAGCAAATCTGAAAGCAGACGTGAAGGATATGAGCCTGGCGGCCAAGGGCAAGAAGCGGATCGAGTGGGCGTCGCGTTCGATGCCGGTGCTGGAGCTCATTCGCAAGCGTTTCTTGAACGAGAAGCCGTTAGCCGGCCTGCGGATTTCAGCTTGCCTGCATGTCACTACGGAGACAGCGAACTTGATGACCACGCTGCGCGATGGCGGGGCCGATGCCGTGATCTGTGCCTCGAATCCACTGAGCACGCAAGACGATGTCGGGGCTTCTTTGGTGAACGACTATGGCATTCCCGTGTTCGCCATCAAAGGAGAGGACAACAAGACCTATTACTCTCACATTACTGCCGCCCTCGACCATCGCCCGCGCATCACCATGGACGACGGCGCTGACTTGGTCTCGACAATTCACTCGAGCCGCCGTGAGCTGCTGGCAGACATCCTGGGCGGGACGGAGGAAACCACCACGGGTGTCATCCGGCTGCGCAGCATGGCAAGAGACGGTGTGTTGATGTTTCCCATCTTGTCTGTGAACGACGCCGACACGAAACATCTGTTCGACAACCGCTATGGAACGGGCCAATCCACGCTAGATGGCGTGATTCGCGCTACGAATCTTCTTATCGCCGGCCTCAACATCGTCGTTGCCGGCTATGGCTGGTGCGGGCGGGGCGTGGCTGCACGGGCTCGAGGCCTGGGCGCCAAGGTCATCGTCACGGAAATCGACCCCACTAAAGCCATCGAAGCGGTGATGGATGGATTCCAGGTAATGCCAATGGCGGAGGCAGCGCGGCTTGGAGACATCTTTGTGACGGTCACCGGCAACAAGAAAGTCGTGCGTCGGGAGCACTTCGAAGTGATGAGAGACGGGGCGGTTGTATGCAACTCAGGGCATTTCAATGTGGAGATTGATATTCCTGCATTGGAAGAGCTCTCGACGGGCCACATGGAGGCTCGGGAGTTTGTGGAGGAATATCAGCTGGCCGATGGACGAAAAATCTTCTTGTTGGGGGAGGGAAGACTCATCAACCTGGCCAGCGCCGAGGGCCACCCCGCTTCAGTGATGGACATGAGCTTTGCCAACCAGGCACTGTCAGCAGAGTACCTGGCAAAGAATCATCGGACTCTGGAGAAGAAGGTCTACGCGGTTCCGGCCGCAATCGACAAGGAGATTGCCCGCCTCAAACTGTTGTCGATGGGAGCTGCCATTGACGTTCTCACCGCCGACCAGGAGACCTATCTGGCGTCCTGGGCTGAAGGGACTTGAAGGCTCGTTGCCAAGGTGCGAGGGCGCGTCAACTCACCTTGCCTGTACCTCATTAATCAGGTTCGAATCGTGAACAAGAAGTAAATTCCGCTCGCCCCAAAGATCAAGTTTGGCGCCCAGGCTGCGAGAAAAGGCAGCAGCTTGCCGGCGCCCCCCACCTGTTCGAAGAACTCGAGCATCACCCAGTAAGTGATGCCGATCATGATGCTCAGGCCTACCCCATACAGCGATCCGCGCTTGCCCATGGAAAAGGAGAAGGGAACGGCGATCATGCACATGATGAGGCTGATGACCGGAAACGAGAGTTTCTTGTGCAGAGCCACTGTGAGCCGCATCACGTCGAACCCGCTTTGTCGCAGGTCTTCAATGTAGTTCTTCAATTCCGTGTAGCTCATCTGGCTGGACTGCTTGACTTCCTTCTTGAAATAGCGCGGATCTTCCGTGATCTCCGGGAAACTTTGCCGTCCGAAGCGCATGAACGCGTTCGCCACGACTCGCTGCTCTCGAAATCCCTGTGACCAACCGTCTTCCAGAATCCAGACGCCGTGGGCCTCGTCCCACAGGGCTCGCGCTGCGTAGATTCTGCGCTTGATCGCAAAACTGGCAGGGTCGAACTCGAACACGGATAGATCTCCGAACAGATTGCGATGTTCGTCGAAGAAGTTGTAGTAAAAGATCTTGGCCCGTTCACCCATCATGCACTTTCGATCGGGGCGAAGGTAGGTTTGGGGCCGCCTGCCCTTGATGATGTCGCGCAGAGCGTCTTGCTTTTGGTTCGAGCCCGGCAGCACATACTCTTGCAGCGCGAACGAGAGCGCGCTCAGGAACAGCGTCACCACGATCAGTGACGCTGCCAAGCGATATAGACTAATGCCAGAAGCCTTCATGGCGACAATCTGCGAGGTACGGCTCAGGATCCCGAAGTTCACCAGCACTGCAACAAGCACGCTCATTGGGATCATGTAGAAGACAATTTGTGGTAGCAGATAGAGGAAGTAGTGCGGCACCACCAGCAGCGAAGTCTGGTTGCTCACCACGTCTTCCAACAGCTCGAAGAACGTGAAGACAATGAAGATGATCACGAACGAGCCAAGCACCAGCAGAAAGTACTTCAGAAATCCAAAGATGACGTACTTGTCCAGAATCAAGGGCAGGGTCCAGCGAACCCTGCGACTGAGGAGCTGGCCGAGGGCAGAGATTTCCGATTGCGCTGGCGCCAGGCGAGATCTCACCATGGCAGCCAAGGTTACCAGCCCTCTCGAGACAGGCCGCAGAAGCTTTGAGAGGCCAATCTCTCTTTCTGAAACCGCCAGGAGATAGACCGTTAGCACCAGAAATACAACGTTTCCGGCCCAGGGCCCGAAGACGGGTGAGACCCGGCCACTCTTTGCGAAACCCTCGCCGAGGGACAGCAGGACGAAGTAAATCAAGAAAATGGCCAAGCTAACGACAAACCCATACGACTTGCCTCCTTTCCGGGAAATGACTCCCAGCGGAACGGCAAGAACTGCAAAGAGGATCACCCCGAGCGGAACCGCAACTCGCTTGCTGAGCTCGATCACGTGTTCACGGCGTTCTTTCTGGGCGTCGGGCCCTAGGCCGCTTCCGGCTCTCAGCCGGGCGAGCAGCGCCCGAGAGTCCATCTCGATCGATCTGCGCGTTTTTGTACGTAGGTCCTCAGCAGCGTTGCTGAGCGACGCCACCGGGATGTCGGTTTCGTTAAAGGTAGTCAGGTGGTAGAGCCCTTGAGTCCGGTTAGACACCGAATGCGTGGCGCCGCTCGAAAGGTGGAGCTGAAGCTTTGTCTCCTGAACGTCATTGAACAGAGCTCCGGTTTGGGCGAGCGTGATCTTTGGCTGGTCTTTGCTAGAGACATCCGCCAGGAAGACACCTTTCCAGACTGACTTGTCAGGAGTGGCGTCTCGGACATAAAGGACCAGGTTCGTGAAGCCCTCTTCAAAAACCCCAGGCTGGATGGCGCTGCTGATGGATTTGAGGGCGATGTCGGCGCGCATGGCACGCAACCGGTCATTGGCCTGCGGCTGCCAGAAGTTGGCATTGGCAAGGGCGCCTAGTGCGATCAGGCAAGCGAACAAGAGTACTGGGCGGACCAAGGCCCGGATGCTGATGCCACTGGAGCGCATCGCTGTGAGCTCGTTGTCAGCCGAGAGCCGCCCGAAACTCATCAAGACTGCTAGAAGAGCAGCCATTGGAATCGAGAAGATGAAGATAGTCGGCAGGATATACAGAAGAATCAAAAGTATTTCTTGAGATCCAACGTTCTTCTGAACAAGCAGCTCTAGAGGCCTTCCGGGCAAGCGCGGGATGATGACAAAGCTAAATACCACCAGTCCCAGGAAAAACGGCCCGAGCAGTTCGCGGAATATGTAGCGGTTTAGGATCGTCATGGCAGCGAGGTCGAATCGATGTGGCTGCAAGTGGAGCAAGATGTTAGCACAGAAATCGGGCCATGTGAGGGAAGGCGCGATACTCGGACATCCAGTCTGACCAGGACGGATGCATGTGCAGTATAGTCTGATAATTTATATTATGTCTCCTAATTGCAGTCCTGCCGGATGGACTCCACCGTCGCGTTCGCAACTGGGTCGGCTGCCCTCAGGCACTCGCCCTTCGGTTTGCCTGAAACCGTCCTCTGCGCCCTTCGGCGTGCCCATGGATTTTTATTCGCTCGCGATCCACCATGCGCATGGCGCACCCGCGCCACGCTTTCCAGGCACCTGCAAAAGATCGGCTTCCCAGTGGTCTCATCGACTGATCGTGAGACTCAGGATCTTAGATTGCAGGCTTCGAGTGAAGCACCGTCAACTCCGCTGGCAAATTCGAAATTCAGAAACTCAACTGCCGATGCGTTCCAGTTGCTGTGCCGCATTCTCCCCAGCGCGATCTCGATAGGAGCTGGGTTTTTGCTGCAGGGTCCCGTCAAAGTCCCATAACTCGTTGCGCGAACGCGGAGCCCTTGCTGACGCGCGGGCTACTGTTTTGGCGTTACGCAACTGTTCAGTAGCCGACCGTAAGGGAGGGCTCGGACTTTGACGGATCTTCCTTTAGCTTGGAGCGACGACTTTCCCGGCAATGTCAGGATTGGCGAGGGTTCCATCGCAATCGCAGGCACGGAGTCGCCTGACTACAAGCTATTTCACCGGCAGAGGAACCCGAAGCGCAGCGAGGATGCGCCGTTGCTGCGGGTCGGGTTTGGGTAGACGCATGACGGTAAGCTT
>VFZK01000169.1 GCA_016871215.1 Acidimicrobiia bacterium
GTGCTCCTTTTACTTGGTCCTTTAAGTGGCTCGGAACTCTACAGCAGTTCGCCTCCTAAATTCCCTTACAAAAGTTGCACTTCAAACTTGAATCCGCCGTAGGTTCTGCCCGTCGTGCCATAGCTGCGGGAAGCTGTAGTCGTCGTAGAGCAGCTAAAGCCTGCATGAGGTCAGAGACTATGAATGAGCCGATATGGGAACGATTATCGTCTCAGCAACCTCACAAACGCTGTGCAACGAAGAGGTCCTCGATGGTTAATCAATGGATTCGTTTCTTTCTTGTGTCGTCGATGCTTGTTTTCCCGGCGTACTCGCGCCAGGTGAATGTGACGCCGGGAGTGCCCTCGCAGGTTGGCTTGCTGCGGCCTAGGTACCAAGCAAGCCTGAGCATCAGCCCTACGTTTGAAATGAACGTCGGCCAGGCTGACCCGCAAGTGCGGTTTCTGGCGAGGGGGCGTGGAGCGCAGCTGTTTCTTACACAGGAAGAGGCCATACTCAGGTACGGGTCGTCGACGCAGTCTCTCCTTCGCCTAAGGCTGCGAGGGGCGAAACGTGACTTGGAGCCCAAAGGTATCGAGCCTCAGGCTGGTCAATCCAACTACTTCGTTGGCAGCGATCCCGCGGCGTGGAGACAGTCGGTGTCGCACTTTGGCCAGGTGCTTTATCGTGAGGTTTATCCTGGGATCGATCTAGCGTTTCACGCTGCCGGGCGCGAATTCGAATACGACTTCATTTTGCAGCCGGGCCGGGACCCACGAGTGATCCGCCTCGAGTTCAGCGGGGCGGAGCGCGTCAAACCGGACTCCTCGGGCAATCTCATTCTGACGACAGCGGATGGCGAGCTATGCCAGAAGAAGCCGGTGGCCTATCAGATGAAAAACGATCGCAGACTGCCTGTGGAGGTCGCTTACACCTTCATCGGGAAGAACCTCGTGGGATTTCAAGTAGGCCGCTATGATCGGCGCTTGCCACTCGTGATCGACCCTGTGTTGACCTTCTCCGTGTACCAGGGGGGCACTGGGCTGGATCAAGCCTATGGCATTGCCGTCGATGCGGCGGGCAACAGCTATATTACCGGAACCACCGAATCGGTTAATTTCCCGCTGGTGTCTCAGTTCGCGACCTATCCGAACGACAGTCGAAAGAACGCCTTTGTCATGAAGTTGAATCCACAAGCCACTGCGGTGCTCTACTCGACTTACCTCGGTGGAAACGCCGCCGACGAGGGGCTTGCCGTCGCTGTCGATTCGTCAGGACAGGCGATCGTGGCCGGTTACACGGATTCTACCAATTTCCCGACAGCCAGCGCATACCGGGCCACTAACAGCGGCGCCCGAGACGGCTTCGTGAGCCGTTTGAGTCCCACGGGCAGCACTTTGCTCTACTCGACCTACTTGGGAGGCAGTGGCTCCGATCTGGCGTTCGCAGTTGCTCTGGACGCGCAGAACAATTTCTACGTGGCCGGTTCAACGACCTCTTCTACGTGGCCAACGTCGTTTCCCACGGCCAGCCCTTTGCAACCCAGCCTGGCTGCGCTCCGCGATGCCTTTGTGGCCAAGTTCAATCCCTCTGGCTCTGCGCTGCTCTATTCAACTTATCTCGGCGGGAATGCTGACGATGTCGGCTACAGCATCGCGGTAGATTCGTCTGGCGCCGCGTATGTCGCAGGCATCACGCAGTCTGCCAATTTCCCTACAGCGAACGCCCTGCAAGCGAGTTATGAGGGTGGAACCGACGTCTTCGTTTCGAAACTCAACACGGCCGGCACTGCTCTTGATTATTCCACCTATCTCGGGGCTGGATTCTTCGAGGACTGCTATAGCATTGCCGTGGATCAGCAGGGCAGTGCCTATGTGGCAGGCTCCACAGAATCGGCGACATTTCCGGTTACCAGCCCGTATCAGGTCTCGAAGCGAAATGGAGCGGATGCCTTCGTTGTCAAATTGACGCCTTCAGGCAAGGCGCGTGTCTATTCGACGTTTCTGGGAGGGGATGGAGAGGACCGTGCGAATGCCATTGCGGTAGACAGGGCTGGCAACGCCACCGTGACTGGCTACACGCTCTCGACGAACTTCCCAATCATCGAGGCTCCTCAGAGTGCTTCGGGGGGAGGCCAGGACGGGTTCGTGGCTCGCTTGAATCCCACCGGCGTGGGACTACTCTATTCGACCTACTTGGGCGGTTCAGGCAGCGACACCGGTAACGCCGTGGCCCTCGACGCTTCAGGAAACGCCTTTGTGGCGGGTACGACGTATTCCTCGAATCTGACGGTGACCGGCGGATCGCCTGTCTATCGCGGTGCGGGCGATGCGTTCGCTGCCAAGATTTCCGAGAGCGAGGCTCCAACTCTGTTCGTTCCCATCGTCATCTCGTCGTCAGGCATTGCAGGCTCGTTCTATACGTCTGAGCTGACGTTGACGAACCGTGGAGCGCAGGCTGCGACCGTCAAATTGTCATATGCAGATGCCTTTGTTGGAGGCAGTGGAACGGTCACCACGAGCCTAGCGGCCGGGCAGCAAAGGATCGTTCCCGATGCTATCGCTTACCTGGTTTCGCTTGGAATGCCCATTCCGGCCACTGGCAACCGCGGTGGCACCTTGCGTGTGCGCTTCACCGGGTTGTCGTCTCCCTCAGACGGTTCTGCTACCGTGAGAACCACCACGGCCGTGGCATCGGGCCGGGCGGGCTTGGCTTATGCCGGTGTCCCAACGATGCTGGCACTCACTGGGACCTCGTTTGTTCCTGGCTTGCGACAGAATGTGAGGGATCGGTCGAACCTCGCTATGCAGCACGCCGGGACAACCGCACAAGGGCCGATCACGTTGCGCCTGACGGTTTTTTCGGGAAACCCCGGTGCGCCGTCTCAAACCACACTTTCGGACGTGACCCTAAACCCAGGTGAGTTTTCGCAGTTGACGCTCGTGCTCCAGACCCAGGGCCTTAATTTGAACAATGGCTTTGTGAAGATTGACCGAGTCAGCGGGAGTGCGCCTTACTATGCCTACGGCGTGATCAACGATAGCGGTAATTCGGACGGCTCGTTCATCCCTGCCATTCCTGAGCACGCTATGACCGGGAGGGCTGGAATGACTCTGCCCGTCGTAGTCGAAGGCACGTTTACCAGCGAGCTGGTGCTAACAAACTGGTCGAGCCAACAAAAGATTTTACGTTTTACCTATGTGGAGTCTGCACAAGCGAGCACCGTCACACCGGTGTTTTCGATCAGCCTGAATCCGAGCCAACAGACCATCATCCCGAACATCTTCCAGTATCTGAGGAGTCTCAACACGCCGGGGATCGGGCCGGCCGGTCTCACTTATGTCGGCGCGTTGTTCGCAACTGTCGATGGCGGGGACGCAGGCGGAGTGTTCGTGGGAGCGAGGACCTCAACGCCCGGTGGAGGCGGTGCTTTTGGCCTCTTTTATTCCGCGACTCCCAACGCGACAGCCTCGACGGGGACTGCCTGGCTCTTCGGCCTGCAACAGAATGTCGAGAATCGCACGAATCTTGCTCTCGTGAACACTGGCGAGGAGGGCAACAGCCCGATTACGCTGAGCATCGATCTCTTCGACGGAACCACCGGAGCGAAGGTTACCACTCTCACCGAAACTCTCAACGCTCGCACCTGGAAGCAACTTGGGACGGTGCTGATCAATGCTCCCGGTGTCACCCAGGGCTACGCACGCGTCACTCGGACGGGCGGCTCAAATCCCTTCATTGCCTACGCCGTCATTAACGATGGCGGCCAGCCGAATCAGCGCAGCGGCGATGGAGCATTTATTACGAGTGTTCCGTGACATGCTCTGGCTCAACCGTTGACGCTTGAATTCCAACGATTCGGAGTTATTGGGGAACTGGGGTCTTCGTTTCGGGATTACGCTCCCCAGCAGAGGCGTACTCGCCTCGGAAGTGCTTTCTAATGCGTGGCGCTGTGGGCTCTTCTCGTAAGTCGGAGCTTCGGGATGGGAACATCTGCATTGACATAAACTCAATATAGAGGAGTCGAACTGTCTCATGCAAAATCGAAAACTACTCACATGCATGGTAGCGAGCCTAGCCGTCGCTACGAGCCTCGCGAAGAACCTATTCGCGTTCGCCGGTGGTCCTCCCGTCGGGGCGACCGGATCCGTTATCTTTAACCAAGCGAGCTGTGCCCGATCGGGTTGCCACGCTGGACTAGCCGTCAATTCTCCAAACGGCAGCCTTGCCCTAACCGGGGTTCCGGCCAACTACGCGTTGGGGCAAGCGTATGACTTGACGATTACGATCAACCATACCAACCAGCGGCGCTGGGGTTTCCAAATGTCTGCGCGGGCTCGCGGCAACGCAGCTTCAGTCGGCTCGTTCCAGTCGCTGGACGGCTTCAGCCAGCTCCAGACCCTTACAGGCATTCAATATGTAGCGCAGAACGCGGCAGGGACACGCGCCGGTACAGCAGGACCTGTGGCTTTTCAGGTTCGCTGGACGGCACCCGCGACCAATGTCGGAGAGGTCGTATTCAGCGTCGCTGGCAACGCGGCGAATAACGACAACAACAGCAGCGGCGACTTCATCCACTTTCGCGAAATGTCCTCCCAGCCTCCTGGGTCCACGGCTGGACCGACGATCACGGGCATCACCCCGAGCTCTGGCTCGGTGAACGGCGGGACTCCAGTAACCATCACAGGCACTGGATTCGCATCGGGCGCGACAGTCACAATCGGTGGCGTGGCTGCTACCAATGTCACTGTTGTGAGCGCGACCCAAATCACAGCAACCACGGGAGCGAGCGGAACCCCGGGAACCGTCAACGTTGTCGTAACCGTGGGGGGACAATCCGCTACGCTGCCCGGCAGCTTCACATACAGCTCGTCAACGAACACGCCTGCGCCCACCGCCTCGGCCAACATCCTGCCTTTCGTTGCAGATACGACAGCGTTCCGGACTAACCTGATCATGAGCAACCTGACTGGGAACCAGGCGAACGTTACAGTGCATTTCGTCGAGGCAGGAGGCACTATCGCTGGTACGAAATCCTACACGGTGCCGGCCAATAATCTGAACCAGGTCAATCGCGTTGTTCCCGACATTCTGAATCAGGGCTCACCGACCGGACGCCAAGGGTATTTGATCGTTGAGTCAGACCAGAAGATTGCTGCCGTCGTTTCGGTCATCGACAACGTCACAATCGACTCCGCCGTCATCGGGAGCAGCCGCGGAACCTCCGGTCATCTACTCTTTCCCACTTCGGTTTCGTTAGGCGCATTCAAGACGACGATGACCTTGGTAAACGACAGTCTGGCAGCCAACACGATTGAAGTGAGATTGAGACCGGCAGACGGCGGAGCGGCAATCACGAAAACAGTTAACCTGGCGCCGTACGGCCAGTTCCACACAGAGGATGCCTATTCGTTCCTGGAGGCGCCATCGACTTTTGGCCCCATCGAACTGACTTCAAAGAACACGACGCCCCAGCCCTTCATCGGGGTCTCGCGAGTCTACTCGACCGTCACCGTGTCCGCACCGACGGTGGGGACCGGCCAAACCAGCTCGTTCTTCAGCGCAGTTCCGTATTAGCGCTCGGTCAGAACCTGGTCCCTCTCCCGCGCGGGCTTCGGTGCAAGGAGGGGGACCTGCCTCCCGCAGATTTCATGAAGCGTCTCGCGCTTCGCTGCGCCCGGGCTAGATACCCTGACGAGAGTCAATTTATACTTCGTCTGCTTGCAGTAGGTTGGTGTCGCAGACGTGTCGTCCTTCGGAGAACGATGGTTCAACGACGAGCATCCGCAAACCGATCGCAGGTCGGAAGGCTCTCATGGCAAGGGTTTTCATTAGCTATCGACGCGAAGGTGGATCGGGATTCTCCGGCCGCATTGCAGATGACCTCGAACGGCGATTCGGCGCGAGCGAGGTTTCCCGCGATGTCGAGGATATTAGATCAGGTGAAGATTTTGCCGAACGGATCGACAGAGCGCTCGAACAGTCCAGCGTCCTGTTGGCGGTTGTCGACAAGGTGTGGTTATCTGCCTGCGATAGCCGAGGAAGGCGTCTCGACGACCCAAAAGACTTTGTCCGTCTCGAGATTGTCACTGCGCTGAAAAAGGGAGTCCGGGTGATTCCCGTCCTGGTCGGGGGCGCGGCCATGCCCTTGGCGCGCGAACTCCCAGATAACCTCAAACTCCTTCCGGGCGGCAGGCACATGAATTGTCCGAATCGCGCTGGAAGTACGACATGGACGCGCTGGCCCAGGCGATAGAGCAGGCACCTGCCGGAGCCGGCATCGACAAGACAAAACGAAAGCACCTGTGGTGGCTTTCGAACGTTGTGGCGGCTGGTATCGTTCTGGCTGCCTTCGCGACCTGGTACTGGGTTTCGCAGCCACCCAAGATCGAAGGGACTTGGGAGTTGCCAGATGGAGGTCAGTGGATCTTTCGACAGAAGGGCCGCGACTTGCAGATCGATGTCGTACACTACGAAACACGTGAAGTCTGGCAACGTGGTCATGGTGTCATTCACGACAGCACGATTCGTTTTCAGTTGGACCTAGTCTTCGAGAGGGGGCATCGATACGAGGGGCAGCTCTCGGTTGGGGCTGACTTGAAGCAGTTGAGTGACACAGCTTATGGCTCTCCGCTGGGCGATCGTTCCGAGATCCGATTGCGCCGCCACTGAGCAACTGAGCAGCGCTAGAAACAGACGAGCTGGTTAATGTTAGGGTGAACTGGGCAGAAAAGCGCCATCCCCGGTTCGCTGTCCCGGCCTGCCGCCGTCGTTGATCACGGAATAGGCGATAAACGGGTTCGAGCCGTCGGTGCGCGTTACCCGCAAGTAACCTTGGCGAGTGTCGGGAGCATACCTTTCGAAAATCGAACCAATCTGCAGCAGCCGTTTCGGGCCCACCTGCAGCGCCTCCACGGTAGAGACTTTCTGGCCGCTTTCGCCGTCGTAAAGTTCAAGCCGGAATGTATCACTGCTGTCATCGGCCTCGCCTGTATTGACCAGACCGAGACTACTGCGGTTCTCGGCGTTCTGCTGCAAACCGTGAATCCAGACGCTCGATACCGCCGCGTCACCTTGTGGTATGGCGGCGTATGCTACGCCGTATTGTCCACCGCCTTCGCCATGCGTAGAGGTCCTGGCCGCCGCGTGAATTCCCTGGAGGTTACCATCCGGCACCGATAGAAACATCGCGCCCACATAGGCTTGTCCTTTCGACTCCAAGCCTACGGCTCCGCGCTGCCTCATCCATTGGACGACTTCGGGCAAAATGACTTGTTCTTGGCTTCGCAGCGCGACAGTTACTGAAGTAGTGGAGTCCGGCGTCCGAATCCCGTCTGCGACCAGCGTCAGCCGAACCAGTTTTGCGATCGTCGATGCGTTGGCGAGCGCCACTTCGGTACTGTACGAAGCCGATTCGACGACGACAGGAATAGTCAAGCTACCTGGTACAAGCAAGGTACTCTCCGGTACGGGCGCAACGAGAGAACCGTCCGAGCTTGCCTGATCGTTGATGACTGCATAGGCGAAGTAAGGCGCCGTGCCACCGATACGCTCGACGCGCACGAAGCCGTTGGTTAGCGCCAGACCGCCCGTTTGCAGAATTCCGCTGATTTGGCGGAACTCCCCTGGGGCCAGCACCTCATCTGGAAGGGTCCACAACACGGTTGGAAAAGAGGGCACTCCGGAGAAGACCGTCAACCGGAGGGTGACGACTCCTTCCGACGATGCTCCAGCGTTCTGAAGAGCGACATTGCTGCGGTCGCGGCCGTCATGCCTCAGGCCGAATAGGTAAGAAGGCTCGGACAGGCCCCGAGGAATGCCTTGATAAGCAAGTCCAACGCGTCCGCGGCCAACGGCCGTACCTGTTCTAACAGTGACAGTACCTTCGTTTGGCGAGTTCAGCCCTGAAAACTTCACACCCAACGTTCCCCCTTGGTTCCCAGTGTCGGGGATCGGCATCCCGAGAGAGCGCAAATAACTGATCGCGTCAGGTATGATGCGCTGTCGTCCAGGCAGCAACGTATCTGTGACCCGGCCGCTCCCACCACCAAACGCGGCGGTGTAGTTGAGCTCGACCGTCACATCACGACTCGATCGATTCGTCATCGTTAGCTCTGATGTGAAGAAGGAATTGTTCTGCCCGGCGGATGAAAGGATAACAGGAACGAACAAGACCAGTTCGTCGAAAAACCGGACTACGAATCCACCACTAGCTCCCACCGACGGTCGAAAGGCCTCCGGTGTGCGTGGGAACGTTGGACCTGCAGTTCCTGTTACGAAAACGCTGCCAGACCGATCGACGGCGATGGAGCTCGCCCCTTCCGTGGTCTGGCCATTTCCCATAGTTGTGGCGAAGGAGAGTGCGGAACCACTCGCATTGAGTTTGGCGATAAACGCCCCTCCAGGACTTGTCGTTGGCGCTGCCTGCACGGAAGGGAAATCGGCTGATCGGGTCACTCCGCTGACATAGGCATTGCCCGAGGAATCGACTACGATCCCAGTGCCGTAGTCGATGGAATCACCGCCCAGAAAAGTTGAGTACACTAACGCCGTTCCGGCACCGTTCAGCTTGCTGACAAAGGCGTCGCGGCACAACGAGCTTCCACAAATCCCCAAACCCGGCGGAACGGAGAAGGCCGCTCCCGGTGTTGTGGGAAAGTCCTTGTAGGCGGTATAGCCCGTGACAAAAGCATTACCTGTCGCATCCACAGCAATTCCAGTGATCGCCTCGACTTCTTCTGGGGCTGCCGAAAAAGCTGTAAACGTGCCACCAAGGCGATATGAGTAAAGCACGGCAGAGCCGTCCGGGCTTAGTTTCGAGACGAAAGAATCGGTTTCCCTGCGCCCAGCGACGTACGCGCTACCTGTGCTGTCAATGGCGATGGCGACGCCACCAACTGAGGCTGAATAGATGACACCGGTTCCAGAAGCGTTCAACTTGGTGACAAATCCTCCGAACGGCCCATCCCCCGTAACGTACGCTTGACCCAGGCGGTCTACGGCGATGCCATTACAACCAACGCCGCCTTCAGATCCGTTCAGATAGGTCGAATACAGCAGGGCGCTTCCGTTGGCGTTCAGTTTGGTGACGAAGGCATTGCTGCAGGGTACATTCGGGAATACCGTCGTGCAGGAGTTGCGATTGTGAGTCGGATGCAGGCCCCCGGCTGTCGTCGGGAAGTTCGTCGAGCTGGTGGCGCCGGTCACGTACACGTTACCCGTAGCGTCGGTAGCGATCCCGTAGACGTAGTCGGACCCGCTCCCGCCAAGGAACGTGGAGTAGATCAGATCGGTGCCGTTGCTGTTGAGCTTGGCAATCAGGATGTCGGGGCAGGGAATAGCGTTCGGCCCGCTGACGCAGCGACCTCCTCCCGGCCCTGGCTGAAAAGCCCCAGTTCCTGTGACGAACGCCGGGTTAGCGATGCCCGCAACATAAGCCTGTCCTTGCGAGTCTACTGCGATCGCCGATCCGCCGATGCCTGTGACCGAGTAAGCGAGCACGGGATCGACCACTACCGGCAGGCTGGGGTCGTGACCTCCGACCTCGAAACCGACGGTCTCACCTCCGTCGAGGATCAGATACCGGCTGGAGAGCAGTTTGCGTCCATTTCGAGTTTCCTGAAACGCGAGTGGGCTTCGCTGGCGGATGATGCCTGCCTTCGTGTGCAGCAGAAGATCGCCGGCATTGTCGATCGAGAGTTTCTCGATTGAAGCTCCAACACCTTCGAATCGCAAAGCGACGGAGGCAAGGTTGGCGTTGGGCGAGACCACAAAGTCGTATTCCAGCATTTCCCGGTTTCCATAGAACACAATGTCGATTCCGGGATAGGCGGCCCTGTAGCGCAGGCGGGAATAGTTAGGAACGTCCAGACGCCAGCTCGTTGGGTCGCCTACCAAATAGTGGCTCTTTCGGGCGAGAGGTTCCTCGGGCAGGATTTCAGGCGCATCGTTTCCTCCGAGCCAGAGCAAACGGAGACCGGGTGAGTCGGATGTCCGTCCAACCCTCGGCTCGCCCGCAGGAGAAATCGGCTCTTTGTTTGGGAGCAGCAGCACTTCGTGGCTGCCAAGGAATAAGCTGGCTGCTGTGCTACGTGAAAGGTAACGAAAGGAAGGGTCTGCCTGCCCGCGATTCGGTTCAAAGCCGAGGGGCAGGCTGCCGTAGGCAGCCTGCATCCTGGCTCTCGCAGCGCCCCCTAGGGAATCTTGAGTCAGCTGGGAGGGTAACGACTCGGTGGATTGCCCCAAGCTGCTACCCCTGGAAGCTCGGTCGTCCGCACCCGCAGAACTAGCCCACAACAGCCCCGCAATCCAAAGCGGAACCTCCACCATCCAGAGCTTGAATCTGAACCGCTTCAACTTCATGGGTCTCCTTTCGAATTCGGGCTACTTTGAAGCAAGGCACTATCACCGGCGCGCGCACGCACCCCGGATCCTTGGGCGATGGCCCCATGGTTTCCTTGTGGCGCAGTGCAAGTCAATGCAGGCGGAGTTTTCCTCTGGTCGATGGAGCATTCATCGCGCCTTTTCTTAAATGCAACGAATTCACCAATGCATGA
>VFZK01000170.1 GCA_016871215.1 Acidimicrobiia bacterium
CATCTCGTCCGCAGCGCCGAGGGATGCGCTGGCAGGCAGGCCCGCGAGCGCGTCCTCGACGCGGTCCCACACCTGCACGCGATGATTGCTGCGGTCAGCCACGAAGAACTTGCCATCCACCGCCAGCTGTTCTCCACCGAAGTCGGGGTGCTGGGAATAGAGCAGGTCGAGATTCGGTTTAAACAGGTAACTGACAAACGAGCGCAGCGAGCGGCACTCCAGGTGTCCCTGATTGAAGGACTGAATGCGGGAGGCGGTAACGATCTTTCCGCGGAACAGGTACAGTTCCCGGAACAGGTTGGCCATCCCGCTTCTAGTCTCTTCACGAAGCAGCTTGAGGTCGGTCGGCGCGAAATCGTTGCTTGCAGATTTCTCCATTAGATGAATTGCCAACGCCTTCTTGAGCGCCACCAATTCTTCTGCTGACGACTGGGCAGGCAGCCAATGGATTTCGGTCGGTTTGGCAGGTTTCAGAGCAGACTGAACTGCAGTCGGTAATCCGATGGGCTCCATCCACAAGAGCCATTCCAGTTCGCGGGCTGGCGGCTCACTGTCTGCCGGTGGCATGGGCGGATTTGACAGAAACGGCTCGTGGATCGATGGCAGCTCCTGCGACAAACTCGTGAGCTCGCCGGGGGCGTCTGGACCGTGCGAAGCCGCTGGAAAGAATCGCTCCGAGCATACCAGGCAGCCAGGCCGTTCCGTGCCTCTCCAGAACGCCTGCACGATGGGCGGCTCGCGCAGCATTCTCATAGTCAGGTCTCCTCGGAGAGTCCAGTCTGGAAAGATGTCGGCGGCGGCTGCTGGCAGGATTTCGGCAAGTCGGCAATCCGAGTCAAGGATCTGCGAGGCAATGCTGGAGACCGTCTTGTTGAGCTGTTCGCGGACGTCTGCCGTTCCCAGACGATAGGTGCGGTCCAACCGATTGTCTGTGGTGGAAAATCCTTGGTCTGCTGCCTTCTCCATCTGCGCTAACAGCATGCCGACCACGTTGTAACTGAGCCCTTCGCTGTCTTCGAACAGCAACAGCGCGTCGGCGAGGTCACGCACCGTAGGATTGCGATCGGCCAGCGTGAACAAGCAGGTTGCTTTCAGCAGCATTTTCCCCCAGAGCCGGTACCGATCTTGCAGTCGTGGGACAGCGCGTTCAGCCAGTTCTTGATAAGTGGCATAAAGGCGCTGCGATTGAGGGTCGGTTTTCAAGTCGTACTCGACCCGATTGAAAACGTTCTCGATGGTGACTAGGCTGACAGCCCGGTGGCTGGCGACCTTCGGATAAACGGAACAAACGAAGTCCAGCAACGCAAAGGTGGGCAGCTTGCTTCTGATTCTTTCAGCCAGATCGAAGATCAGCGGGTGGAAAGGATACGCGTCGCAGAAGTCGTTCTCTGAGTACTGGAAGTTGGGCAGCTTGGCCTTGATGAAGGCGTGGAGCTTCCTCACGTCCTGCTGCTGGCGAGGGCTCTTACGGAAAACGTGCCGGGCAATAATCTCTTTGACGCTAGCGCGGTCGATCCATTCGATCTTGAAGTTCTCCAGGGTTTGCGCCATCAGCGTGCTATCGATTCCCAGGGGACTCTTCGGAGAGAAGAAATCTTCGTGGGCTGCGACGATCAGAAAAAACCGCGCTGTTTTTGAGCTATATCCCATGAAGCTGAGAAACTCGATGTCTGCGTTCAGCGCTGCGACATCACGGCTTTGGGTACGTTTCGCCAAACCGTCAACGACCAGCAATATGGGGCGCTCAGCGGCGATGTTGAAGGTGATCAGTTCATGAGCTTTGATCGTTCCTATGCCTGGGATGACGGACGGATCGATCAGCTGTTTGCCAAATCGGCTCTGATACTCGGAGTGGATCTTGGCCAGTACCAGCTCCGGAAGCGGGACATTCGTTTGGTCGGCAAGGTCGATTCGAATACAGAGTGGATCCATGTCTCGGATGGCGGTGATGTTCGACTGAACACGCGGATCGTTGAGCCCTTGGGCCCAGGCCCCCTTCTGGCCGATCAAATTAAATACAGTTGACAGAAGGTGGCTCTTACCGACCCCATAGCCGCCAGTCAACAAGATTGAGGCAGGTTCCTGGAGACTCTTGTTTCTTTCGCCAATCTTTCGCGAGATGGATTCGAGTATGCGGCTGAGCAGCTCGATCAACCCGTCGGTGGGCAAGAACGTGCGTATGCAGTCGTTCAGATTGGCCGGCGTGATCGATGGAAGGTATTCGACCTTTCGAAACTCGACGTAGTCCTTTATGAGGGGTGGCACAGCAAGCGTTCCTTTGCAGCTAAAGAACAAAATCGTCTTTGCTTATCGTCAAGCCGGTGATCAAGCATAAGGCTTAGAAAATCTTGGAGAAAAACCGCTTGAAGGCGTTTGGCTGCTTCGTGGGGGGGACAAGGGGCACGATTTTGGAGGGCTCCTCGGTCACAGGGGGCTGGGCAAGGTTATCTGTCGGCATCTGGCGGAGATTCTGCAGCCACTCGTGGGCTGCAAGGCTGCAGCTTTCCTTGGGTTCGGTACCTGACAGATACCTTTCTTCGATTGGCGCTGGGCATTCCGCTGAAGCCAGCAAGCCCGTGTCAGGGTCGATCGATACCGTCGTGATTCCTTCCTCAGGCGGCACAAACGGGGCATCGGCCAGCCACGGCTGGGCGGCGGTGGCCTTTTTCATGAATTCGGTCCATATCGGAAGAGCGGAAGTTGCGCCATCGAGGTTGAGTTCTCGATTGTCGTCAAATCCCACCCACACTACGCACAGCAGACCGCTCGTGTAGCCCGCAAACCAACCGTCATGCGAAGTGCCGGTTTTCCCAGCAGCCGGAAGCGTGAAGCCCATGGCACGCGCTCTGGCGCCGGTCCCGTGGTTGATGACTCCTTCCATCAGACCGGTCATCAGATAGGCAACTCGTGGATCGAGTACCGGCTTCAGAGCAGGCTCGTTCTTTTCGACGGAGTGGCCTTTGGAATCATCGACGGCGCGCACAAACAGGGGCTCGGCTCTTACGCCGGCGTTGGCGAAGATGGTGTAGGCGCCGGCAATCTCCAAGGGAGTGACTTCGTAGGCGCCCAGAGCCAGGGCAGGAGTTGCCATGAGCTTCTCGTTCATGCCGGACAGTTTCGCCAGCGCGGCGATCTTTGGCAAACCCGTTATCTCCGCAAGCTTGACCGTGGCGACATTCAGGGACTTCGTCAGCGCTCGCCGCAGAGTGACAGGCCCGTAGAATTTTTCCCCGTAGTTGTTAGGCTCGTAGGTCTGATCGTCGAATGCGAAGACCGTCGGAGAATCGTCGACGATCGTGGATGCCGTGATCACCGGGTCGGCTCCTTCCTCGAGCCCAGAACTCAACGAGGCAGCGAACACAAACGACTTGAAAATGGACCCCGGCTGACGCTTTGCCGTCGTCGCGCGATTCAGCTGGCTTGCGCCATAGTCGCGCCCTCCCACCAGGGCCCGGATTTCCCCTGTGTGTGGGTCGAGGGCAATCAGGCAAGCCTGGACCCGATCGGCCGGGTTGATGGTCAATGGCGGCGGCGTCTCCCCTTTCTTCAGCTTGACCTTCCGGTGGCGGCGTTTCGCCAGCAGGATGTCGACATTCTCCGCTCCTTCGCCCACCGCTTGGTACGCCATTCGCTGGAGATCCAAGTCGAGCGTGGTGACGATTCGGTACTGCTGACTCAGCAGCTCTTTCTCCGAGAGCTTCTCCAACATCTGGTCTTTCACCAAGTCCACGAAATAAGGTGCATCGCTGGCATCCATGCTGAGCGGGGCCAGGTTGAGCGGCGAGGGGGCGGCGGCCTGATACTGGGCTTTGGAAATACTCCCCATCTCGAGCATCGCTTGAAGAACAAGGTTGCGCCTCTGCAGCGCGCGCTCAGGGTGCCGGATAGGATTGAATCGGTTGGGACTTTGAATCGTGCCTGCAATCAGAGCGGCTTCCGGAATCGAAAGGTTCTTGATGTCTTTGTTGAAATAGGCGGTCGCCGCTTCCCCGAATCCGTTGATGCTGAAAGACCCGCGCTGGCCGAGGTAGGCATCGTTCGCGTAAAGAGTGAAGATCTCCTCTTTGCTCAGCCGGGTCTCCAGGATGATCGACATATAGATCTCTTTGAGCTTGCGGACGATTCGCCGTTCTGGCGAAAGCCAGAAATTTCTAACCACCTGTTGAGTGATGGTGCTTGCTCCCTGGGCTCTCTTCCACCGCATGATGTCGATGAACGCGGCTCGAACGATGCCGATAGGATCGAACCCGGCGTGCTCGAAGAAACGCCGGTCCTCAATCGCGAGGACCGCGTCGAGCAGAACCTTTGGGATGTCTTGGTAGCGGATGAGACGGCGCTTCGCCCGGCTCTTGTCAAACAGATTCGTTACCAGCAGGGGTTCGATTTCGTAGGTGTCGAGTGGATTGTTCGTGGGCAATGAAACGATCCGAACGATCGACTTCTGGTCGAACTCGATTCTGGCGCCAACAGCTCTCGCGCCGTAAAACGATTCTTCCAGCGGAAAGATCTCCAGACTTCGGTTCGACTCGGCATATTTGCCAATGCGGCTGGTTGGTCCTTTCCCTATCGCCGAGTAGTGGGCCTTGCTGAGGTAGGTTGTGACAACTCCGGGGCGAATCGTCTGCCCTCGGAACAGCCTGAGCGGAGCGGAGTAGACCCGGGCCGTATTCTGAAAAATTTCTCCCGCAAGCTTCCGGTCGATCATTCGCGAGAAGCTCAGGTAGGCATCGATCAGCACGAAGGCGATCGCGAAAGTGACAAAGATCGCGAGCGCCAGCGCTACCTTTGACCAACGCGAGGCAAACCAGGGCCAGTGCCACCAATGCCTCTTGCTCGGTGTCTTCTTTTGGCTAAGGAGGGCCGGCTTTGGAGGCGCTTGGGTGGTCATGCGTATTCGAAACAGAAAGAGGGTCCCTTCTCGTCTGGATTCCGGCGAACGGACAGTGTCTGAGCAGCCTCGTCTCCCTGGAGCTCCGTTACGGAAACAGTCTGCGGGCGGTATTGTGGAAGCCTGAGTTCAGACGATGTGGATCTTGTCGAGGCCACCGTACTTTTCGTGCCACGGATGAGCCCCCTTTAGGATTGTGTTCAGTGCGGTGATATTCTGCACACCTCTGTCGTTCAGCCAATCCTCGAAAGCCTTCAAACCCTGCTTGGCGTAAACCGGGATGCCGTCTTTCCAAGTCGCTCGCCCGCAGAGAACCCCAGCGAAATTAGTTCCGGCTTCAATTGCCAGCTCCAGTGTTTCGCGAAACACGGCGTCACTGACACCGGCACTGAGGTAGATGAACGGAAGGCGGGCTAACTCGGCGGCGCGGACAAAGTGCTCCATCGCTTCCTTCCGGGTATAGGCCACCTTTCCAGACTTGTTTGCGCGGGCGCCCTCGACATACTCCATGTTGACGGGTACTTCGACCTTCAGGACGTCGACGTTGTACTCGGGCTTGGAGAACTCCTTCATGCTGCCAGACACGATGGCTGGTTTTTGCTTGGCAAACTCGATTCCTTTCTCATCGCCTCCAGCCGGATCGTAACCGACGAACTCCAGAAAGAAAGGCACCTGGTAATGAGCGCATTCTGCCCCGATTCGCGCGACAAAGGCATGTTTGACCTCCTTCACCGCTTCAGACTCGAACGGGCTGTAATACAGGAGCACCTTCAGGCAATCGCCGCCGGCCTCGATGCACTTCTTCACCGTCCAATAGGGAATGAGCGTGGGAACGCGGCCCTCTTGCGTCTGGTCGTATCCGGTCTGCTCGTAGGCAAGCAGCACTCCGGCATGCGAGGCCCTGGCCTTGACGGCCTCTAGGCCAAACTCCGGATCGAGCAAGATCGCGCTTGCATGCGGCGTCAGAATCCTGGAAACGGCTACTTTGAATTCGGACATCATTTCGGGGGTGACTGCGTTTTGGTCGATGCCCTTTTCTTTGGCGATCGATTTTCGGAGCGAGCCGCGTTGGTCCATGGCTGCTGCCGAAATCACGCCCGTCTTTCCAGCCACGGCATTAAGCCGCTTGAGCTTTCCTTGTGTCATCATCACGGCGACTTTCCTATAAGTGGTTTCCTGGTTCAGCCAATCCAAAGGCACAGCGGCGAACCCAGCGATCGGATCTTAGCACAAACAGCGAGAGGGGCTCTGAACGGATGCAACTGTCAGCCGGGTTCCGCCCTGGTTCCCTGACTGGCTGCTGGCGACTGCAGCTCTTGCTGGCGCGCGGGTCACTCGCTGGGTCGGCGCGGAATAGCCTTCCAACAGCGTGGCCGCCAGCGCAGGCCGAATGTCGACGAGGGTCTGCACCTGTGACTCGCCCAGGTTCAGCGGTTCGTTTCCTGCCGCATTTCTTCCTCGACAAAGCCGCTCAGGCCTGGGTATCCGGAACGAAAGGTTTCGAGATCCAGCGCGAACAGATCGCAGAGCGTCCCTGCCAGCGTTGCATGGTGATGCAAGTTGAACTTGAACAGGCTTGCGTCCATTTCCGAAAAAAACGCCGTGTGAAGGGTGCGGCGCCGATTCTGGACCAAACTTGTCGAGATGTGATCGAGCTGGCCCAAAGCCTGCTTGAGGACGGAGGCGGTCTTCGGCGAGAACTGCGAGAGCAATCGCACTCCGACAAGCGACAGACTCCGCGACCGACAACCTTTCCGCCAGGCGATTTCGGGGAAGTGAGTCTCGACTGTCGCCAGGGCGTCAGCGGGTCCGGCACAGAGGTTCCACGACAGATCGGGTTGGGCCCGCAGCGCCATCACAGACCGGCTGTGCGACTCATCGTGAAACGAAAACGGTGGCACCAGTCGGGCGAGCGCCTTGGCCAGCAGATAACCGGCGCAAAGGTCTGCTGTTTCGACTTCCAGGGCCGGAAAGCACTTGGTGAGTTCCCGGCCTAGCTCAGCCCGGCTCGATTCCTGGTACTTTGGGCGAATATCGGCCCAATCCTTCGCCGACCGCGTGAGGAAATGGTGAATCGACAGACCGTTGGAGTCACAACGCCTCAGAAACTCGCCGAGTTCACGCGCCAAACCCGGGTGGTCGCGCGTACTTAGCGCCAACCCGAGCATCAGGTTCAGTCCTGAAAGCAAGTAGGCCACATCCCGTTCCATGGCGTGCGGCACCTGAGACTCGAACTCGGCGAAGGCAATCTTTGCGAGTTTTTGGCGAAGACGGGGGACCGCATGGAACGAATTGATGTTCTCAAACAAGCGTAAGGTCAACGCTTGGTTATCCAGTCCTCGCAGCCTTTCGAACGGCCCTGCTTGTTCCATGGTGAAAACTAACACTCCCAGTAGACCGTGCAACGGGCCAGGCAATCAGGGTTCCTGGCTCGGGTCCGAGCAGAGTTATCCCGCCTCGCGGGAAGTTCAGGGCGTGCGACGATCTGAACGATCGTGCAGGCGCCTACCCTCAGCTTCAAACGGCGAGCCCTGCCATTGACGTTGCTGAATTGCGACGGAAACAAGCACGCCACACATCGTGCCGAACAGGGCTCCACTTGCCGAGCGGGAGAGAAACGTATTGCGCCAAATCCCTGTTCGGTCGAGTCCCGCGTCCAGCAGCATCAGCACGAAGGAGACGGCGAGAAGCCATTTCAGCGTTTGAGATCGCCGCAATTGGTGGGCAAACAGTGGATATCCTGCCATTCCAAGGAAGCCACCGATATACAAGGCCAGGCATCGGGCACAGACCGGCAACGCGATTCCAGCGAACGCAAATGAACGGGCTGGGTCCTGGTGGCAAAGCTGGGAGAAGAACAAGCTGACCGCCACGCCGAGCCCCGGCAGGTTCGACATCAGCCAAGGGAATGCTAATGCCACAGCCGGAACAGCACCTGCAAGCAACATCAGAGCAATGTGCCTGTGCCAGAGCATGAGTCTCGATCGATACCGCTGGTTCGTGGTCCGCGAATCGTCGCCTATTCTGAATGCTCGGGTGCCTGGGAATCCAGAGGATTTCTGCCGGGCTACGTCCGCTGAAGGTAGTGTTGCCTCAGGCTCACCCGGCGTCTGGGCGCGCGATTCGGTGCCGGTCCCGTTTCCATCGGAGTTCACCGCTTACCTTCATCTGCCTTGACAATCCGCGGACTTCTTTCCTAAGATGCCGTCCATTCTCTGAATTCATGCACTGTAGCATGAGTTTGCCTCAACTCCACGCAGCGCCGCGTGTGCATCGCCGCATCGCTTTATCGTATCCCCTCAACTTGCTCCCGACAAACTAAGGAGGACTCATGACCCCGACGGAACTTGTCAAGATGGTGAAAGACAAGGGCATCAAGATCATCGATTTTCGCTTCGTCGACATGCCGGGACTTTGGCAGCACTTCTCCATGTCGTCCAGTGAGCTGGAGGAATCCATGTTCGAGGAAGGCGTAGGCTTCGATGGTTCCAGCATTCGCGGATTTCAACAGATTCAGGAAAGCGACATGCTGCTGATTCCCGACGCGAGCACCGGCTGCATCGATCCGTTCAGCTCCTATCCGCAGTTGAATATCATCTGCAATGTCAAGGACCCGGTGACTCTTCAGCCCTACACGCGCGATCCGCGTTTCATCGCGCAGAAGTCAGAGAACTACCTGAAGTCAACTGGCATCGGAGACACGGCCTACTTCGGCCCCGAGCCTGAGTTCTTTGTGTTTGACGATATTCGCTTCGACCAGGGGGTGAATCGCGGTTACTACTTCATCGACTCCAACGAGGGCTTCTGGAACTCGGGACGAGAAGAGAAAGGCAATAACCTGGGCTACAAGATCCGTTACAAGGAAGGCTACTTCCCCGTGCCGCCTATGGATACGCTGCAGGACATTCGCAGCGAAATGATCCTCACCATGGAGCAGATCGGAATCCCTGTCGAAGTGCACCACCACGAAGTCGCAACGGCCGGGCAATGCGAAATCGACATGCGCTTCGACACCCTCACGCGCATGGGCGACAATCTGATGAACTACAAGTACATCGTCAAGAACGTTGCTCGTAAACACGGGAAAACGGCCACTCTCATGCCGAAGCCGATCTTCCAGGACAATGGCTCAGGCATGCACGTCCACCAAAGCATCTGGAAGGGAGGCAAGAATATTTTCTACGAGGCGGGAGGGTATGCCGACCTCAGCCGGGCAGCAATTTACTACATCGGCGGAGTGTTGAAGCATGCCCCGGCTCTTCTCGCGTTCTGTGCCCCAACCACCAATTCCTACCGGCGCTTGGTTCCGGGCTACGAAGCTCCGATCAATCTCATCTATTCACAACGAAACAGGAGCGCGGCCGTCCGCATCCCGGCGTATTCTCGAAGCGAAAAGTCCAAGCGAATTGAGACCCGCTTCCCCGATCCGTCCTGCAACGGCTATATGGCGTTCGCAGCACTTCTGATGGCTGGGCTGGATGGCATCCAGAACAAGATCATGCCGCCCGATCCGATCGATAAGGATCTCTACGATCTGGAGCCGGAGGAAAAAGCCCACGTGAAGTCGACTCCGGGCAGCCTTGAGGAAGTGCTGAATTCGCTCGAGGCCGACCACGAGTTTCTGCTCAAAGGGGACGTCTTCACCAAGGACGTTGTCGAAACCTGGGTGGAGTACAAACGCACCAAAGAGGTGGACGCCATTCGCCTCCGGCCACACCCCTATGAGTTCTCGCTGTATTACGACATCTAGGCTAGGCCAATCTCGTTGAGGGCAAAGCCTCTGGCCTTGCCCCTGGAGACTGTACATTCTCAGTGGGGCAGCGTGAAACGGTCAGGCGCTGGTAGTGCCGCACGCCAGTGCGGCCGTGTGAAGTCCTGGCGTGCTTGACTACAAACGGGCAGGGCTTCCGGTGGCACCCACCAGCGAGCTTCTGTCTCCCAGACATCGGCAGAAAAAGCTTGTGAACTCCGGGCAAAACCTAGAAAAAAAAGGCTTTAGTTGTTTTCTGGAAAGTCTAAAAAGCTCGAGTTGTGCGGCTTGGGTAATGCTTCGGGTAAAAAATGGGGGTTGCTAGCTGGTTTTTTGTGTGTCGCATTTTTCGGCCGGTCAGTATTCAGAATCAAGCATCAGAACGGGGTTTGAGCCAGCAACAAAAAAAACTTGTAATTACCATCCGGGCAGTCTGTCACTTTTACGTGGCGATTTTTCACGTCTGAGCCGTTGCCGTCTGACACTTTGATAATTGCGCTTTTTCTGCTGACCAAGAGGTTGATGACCAGAAACGCGCGCCGCTGTACCAACTCTTGCCACTCACTCATGACAAGATCAAGGAACCAGTAGGCGCGGGCTTGCTCCGCGAAGTAGTGCACGCCGTCGGTATATCAATAGTTGGGAAAGTACCAGCACTAAGTGGTCTCTGCTGCATACTTAGTCTCAGCAAGTTGGAAGAAAGACAGAATCAGTTGACGAGAGCGCTGACTCGAAAGCAAGATTGAAAACAACGCCGCTTTGAACTCCGCCTTGGTGGCCACAAACCGTTTCGCCAGCCGCGCCTTGGCATGGTTCCAGACCTGTTCGTCCGGGTTGAGTTCCGGAGCGTAGCTGGG
>VFZK01000171.1 GCA_016871215.1 Acidimicrobiia bacterium
TGCCGATGACGATCACGTCGCGGCGATGCAACTCATCGACATCGGAGATAAACCGCCCTTGCTCGAGAACCAGGTTGCCGATGGCGCCGTAGTTGGCGGAAACAGCCTGCAAGCGTCCCTGCTTGTACGTATGGCCTCTAAACGTCGTGGTTCTGTCCAGATTCCACACGAAACTGAGAAGAGCGACGTCTTCGACGGCATCCGCCTGTTGTTTGATGGCCAGCGCGTCCTCGGCATACAGCGGCTTGCGCGCCCACTCTCTGCGGTCGCGTGGGCCAAACTGCGGACCCGTGGTGAGGTGGAAAGCCCAAACGTTGTTGGTTCCGTACTCTTCGATGAGATTCACGATATTCTGCCGCATGCCGGTGAGGATGGAAGCAATGACCACCACGGTCATGACGCCGATGACGATCCCGAGCACGGTGAGCGAACTGCGAAACTTGTTGGCGAGCAGGTTAGACATCGCCATCGCCACATTCTCAAACGTGATGCCTTTGGAAATCGCTGGCATTTCACTGTTCCTCGCCGCGGCTGAACGCACTCGCACTCGGCCTATCCCATTGGCGTTGTCGGGAAAACCCAGAGGGGAAATCCAGCAGGGTCCCGTCAAAGTCGTGAGCCCTCCCTTGCGGTCGGGCTACTGAATAGCCGCGTGGACCAAATCAGTAGCCCGCGCGTTAGCAAGGGCTCGACCTCGACTCAAGGACTTACGAGACGTTGACGGGGCCCTGGAGAATCCAAAATCACTCTGGATTGCAGGAATGGTAGTGCCAAACTGGATCCCTGCCCTGCGCTTTCTCCGCGACAGGCAATTCCGTGAGCACGACAGCCCAATGGGATGACGCAAGCAGATTATGCGTCACCGCAGTTAGAGCGTTTAGCTCTTGGTGAGCGCGATGATCGGATCCAGTTTCGACGCCTTGTAAGCCGGATAGATCCCGAACACCATACCAATATCTCCGGACACCAGAAGTGATAGCAGGACGTAGGGCAACGTGACGGTCATGGGCACCGGTGTGACTGCCCCGATGACCCAAGAGAGACCAGCTGCCAGGACCAGACCAAAGAATCCGCCCAGACTGGCCAAGGCCGACGACTCGATCAGGAATTGCGCCAGGATCTGCTTGCTGCGGGCTCCGACGGCCTTGCGCAAGCCGATTTCGAAGGTTCGTTCCGTCACGCTGACGAGCATGATGTTCATGACGACGATGCCGCCCACTACAAGCGAGATCAGCGTAGTCGGTGTTACCACCATCGCAATAGCGCCTGTGAAATTGCCGACCTGGGTGTCGATGGACTCGGTGTCGAGGATCGCAAAGGTGTCTTCTCTTTCCGGCGTCAACCCGCGGAAAGACCGCATCAGTCTGCGCACTTTGTCGATCACGTTCGCAAACTCTGCCCGGCTCGGCGCGCTGCCACGGATGCCGAATCCGCCGGCGCGATCGAACAGGCGGCGATGAGTCGTGAGAGGAATGTGGACTTTGTTGTCCAGAGAGCTTCCGAACATGGATCCCAGCTTTTCCTCTAGGCCAATGATCGTAAATGCGGTTTCTCGGATTCGCAAGGTCTTGCCAATAGGATCGGTCAATGGAAAGAATTTCTCTCGAATGTCGTTGCCAATGACACAGACGGTGTTGCCGTGATCGACTTCGTGCTGCGTGAAGAACCGGCCCGAAACAATAGTCATGCTCTTGATGCCGGCCATCTCGGAAGTTGCACCGATAATTTGCGTTCCGAAGAGATCCTCCCCTTCGTGTTTCAGGTCGGCTCGGTCAAACTGCTCGGCGCCAACGTCGGAACATCCTTGGCAAGCGTTTTTCACAAATCGCATTTCCGGCCACTCAATTCGCTTGTTGCGTTTGACCATCTGCTCCCATTCTTCTTCGGTGAGACGACCGACGGAACCCAGGCGGGTTACGTAGAAGGTATTGGCCCCGAGTTGCTTGGTGATGTTGCTCAGAACGTAAGTGTTGAGCCCGCTGATAGCTGCTCCCACCAGCACCACCGAAGCAACGCCGATGATGATGCCGGTCAGCGTCAGGAAGGAGCGCAGCTTGTGCGCGAGGATCGACTGAAAGGCGATGCGAGTGGCGTCGACGCAGAAGAGAAAAGCAGCTCTCATAGTTACGATCTAATACGGCGCCGCCGCTTCCAATGTTTCGCCCAACTTGAGGGCAGCCCGGATCTCCCCCAGTACAGCCGGGTCTGTCTCGTGCTCGAGGGCCTGTTCGAGTGCGGTGATGGACTTAGGCCCGCCAATCTGGCCAAGAGCCCAAGCGGCATGCGATCGAACCAAAGGTTCGGCTGTCCGCAACGCCAGCGTCAGAACGCCAATCGCCCTGGCATCGCGGCTGTTGCCCAGAGCGACCGCCACGTTCCGCAGAAATCCAGCATACTTAGCCCGTCTCACCGCGCTGTTCTGGAAACGTTTCGTGAATTCCTCTTTGCTCAATTGCATCAGCTCGATCAGAACGGGAGCCTGGTTTCCCTGTGCTGGAGCAAATGCTGCGTCTTCGCAGGGCGTGGCAAAACGGTTCCAGGGGCAGACGTCCTGACAGTCGTCGCAACCGAAGATGCGGGAGCCAATCATCGGCCGCAGATTTGCAGGAATAGGGCCTCTCAATTCGATGGTGAGGTACGAGATGCAAAGGCGCGCGTCGACAACGTACGGCGCCACGATAGCGCCGGTAGGGCAGGCATCGATACAACGTCGGCACGTGCCGCAGTAATTGCGGCTTTCGTCGCGGGGGTCGAGATCGAGAGTCGACACAATTTCGGCCAGGAAGATCCATGAACCAAGCTCACGAGTGATCAGGTTGGAGTGTTTGCCGATCCATCCCACGCCGCCCTTATGTGCCCACGCTTTGTCCATCACGGGCCCGGTGTCGCAATAGCAGAGTCCACGAGCTTCGGGAAACCGTTCGCTCATCCATGCGACCAGCGCTCGCAGCCTGTCTTTGAGGACAGCATGGTAATCACGCCCCCAGGCATAGCGTGAAATCTTCCCGTGGCAAGGATCTTCTGAGTGGAAGTGCGCTGCGTAGTAGTTCGCGGCTAGCGAAATCACAGACTTTGCTTCAGAAAGCACCGTTCGAGGATCGAGCCGCTTCCCGGCGTGCCGCCCCATCCAATGCATCTCGCCGTGATGGCCGGCCGCCAGCCACTCGTCGAGCCGGTTGCGCTGGTCCAGCGGCTCGGCGCGACTGACGCCGATCTTGGCGAACCCCAGTTCCTTAGCCTTCTCGCAAATGGCAGCTTGCAAACTCTCCACGGTTCAGAACAGATCTCGAACAGAACGGGACCGAAGAGTCCCTTTCTTTTTTTGCTGCCTGCGTCCACAGGACCCAGAGCATGCGCACCGGAAGGTGCGGCGTTCTCGCTCTGCTACTGGATGCTCTCCGGCGTCTGGACTGGGGCGTTCAAGGTTGCAGGCGATGCATGATGGTGGACGAGCAGCCAGCTGCTGTCGACCTTATGAAAGATGTTGGTGGCCAGCGCGGTGGCCGTTTGATAGTTGGCATCCTGCGCACTGGCGATGTTTTCCGTGCAGACCACCCAAGCGACGTTTTCGTTGATGTGGACGGAGACCTTGCTGGCATGAATCCTCAGGTAGGCGGCATTCCGGAAGATGTTGGACCAGCTGCGGCGAATCGATCGCCAGCCTGTCAGCATCTCCCACCCCGGATGAATGCAGCGCGCCCACGCTTCGTGCAGCCAGACCGCTTCCATCGCCTCCAGGTCCTGGGCCGACAGCGCCTCGTAAAACCGAATGTTGGCCTCCCTCACACCGGCCTTGTCGTCCATGGTCACGCCTTCGGGTGAGCCTTGTCGTATTGTTCCATGAGATGTCCAATAGTGATGTGCGTGTAGCGCTGTGTTGCGGCAAGGCTCTTGTGACCCAGCAGCTCTTGAATCGATCGAAGGTCCGCTCCGGAATTCAGCATGTGCGTTGCAAATGAGTGCCGCAGGCTGTGGGGGCTGATCTTACGGCCCAGGCCGCTCAGCAGAACGTGCTTGTCGACCAAACGCGCCACGGAGCGGGTGGCCAGCCGCGTTCCGAAACGATTCACAAACACCGGCGCTAGCGCCGGAAAGGAGCTGCTTGGGCTGCCTTTCGCGAGTCTTGCCTCACGATATACCTGCAGCGCCTGCAGACAGTGCTTGCCGAATGGCACGATGCGTTCCTTACGCCCCTTGCCACGCACCAGGATAATCCTTTCACTGAAGTCCACATCTTCCCAGTTCAACCCGGTCAGCTCACTCACACGGATTCCGCAGGCATAGAGTAGCTCGAGAATGCTTCGATCCCTCAACCCCAGCAAGTTCGAGAGAACAGGCGACTCGATGAGCTTCACACAATCTTCGACCGTGAGGTGGCTCGGAATCTTCTGGGGAAGTTTCATGGACTTCACCAGCTTGGCCGGGTTTTCTTTCAAAACGCCTTCGCTGCAAAGAAACTTGCAAAACGAGCGGATAGCAGACATCTTGCGCGCAATCGACGATTTCTCCTTCTTCCGCCCATGGAGGTGGCCCAGGTATTCGCGAATAAGCCGATGATCGAGCTGGCTGGGCGAAAAGTCAGGCCGGTTGCCGGATTCGTCTGGAGGTGTGAGGTAATCGAGCAGCTGCATCAAGTCGCTTGCGTAGTTTCGCAGGGTGTGCGGCGAGGCCTTCACGCGCAGCCGTTCGGCAAATCGATTGATGAGTTCTTTCATCACACGAGTTGTAATTTGAAGCGCTTCGCCCTTGTGAATGCGCGAGCATCGTCTTCGCGCAAGGAACTTCGGGCGACCGGCGATATTCGCCGCCTTTCTACAGCCAGACCGATTGCATCACCGAGCGGTGCTCGCCACGCTCGGCCTCAATCGCGCTCGGAAGTCTGCCATGGCTTTCAGCGCGCCCTGCACCTGCAGCCGGTGTTTGTCTTGCTTCCCCATCCGCCGGCCGATCGCCTCCGGTGCTGGCATGATGCCGAAGTTGATATTCTCCGGCTGAAAGCCAGCGGGATCGGCAGAGACAAGGTAGTGGATGAGCGATCCGATGGCCGTAGCGCGCGGAGGGACGAGCAGGACCTCGCCCGCCACCAGGCGAGCGGCGTTCAGCCCGGCGATCAAACCGGTTGCAATGCACTCAACATAGCCTTCGACTCCGGAGATCTGTCCAGCGAAGAAGACGTTTCCATCGCGGCGCGACTGGAGCGTTGGTTCCAGCAGGCGCGGGGAATTGATGAAGGTGTTGCGATGAATCTGTCCCAGTCGCAGAAACGTTGCATGTTGCAAGCCGGGAATCAAGCGAAAAACCCGCTCCTGCTCGCCAAAGCGCAAGTGGTTTTGAAAGCCGACAAGATTATAGCTGTCGGCCCGCAAGTTTTCTTGGCGGAGCTGGACTGCTGCATAGGGCATCCGCCCGGTGCGAGGATCGACGAGGCCGACAGGTTTCATGGGACCGAAGCGCAGCGTGTCAATTCCTCGCCGCGCCATCTCTTCGATTGGCAGGCAAGCTTCGAAGTACATCGCCTTCTCGCACACGTGCAATGGAACCGGCTCTGCTTGAACCAGAGCGTCGTAAAACGCTAAGTACTCCTCCTGAGTGAAGGGGCAGTTCAGGTAGTCGGGTGCGCCTTTGTCATAGCGCGACGCTCTGAAAGCCTTCCGCATGTCGATACTTGCGGCATCGACAATCGGGCTGATGGCATCGTAAAAATAGAGGTGTTGCTCGCCAGCGAATTCGCGGAGGGACTGCGAGAGGCTGTCTGACGTGAGAGGGCCAGTGGCAATGATGACAATTGCCCCTTCAGGAATAGACCGAAGCTCCTCGCGCACGATCTCGACGTTTGCATGACTGCCGATGATTTCCGTCACGGCCGATGCAAAGTGCTCCCGGTCCACCGACAAAGACGCACCGCTAGGTACGCGGTGAGCATAAGCGAGCCGGATCAGGAGCGAATCCAGCAGTTTGAGCTCCTCCTTCAGCAGCCACGGAGCGCTCTCTTCCTGGTCTGACTTAAAGGAATTGCTGCAGACGACTTCCGCCAGTTTGCCAGTCTTGTGAGCCGGAGTCGGTTTGGCGGGGCGCATCTCGTAGAGACGAACCTTGTAACCTGCCTGCGCGACCTGCCATGCCGCTTCCGCACCAGCCAGCCCGCCACCTGCAATAATCACAGCGTCCCGTTTCATTGACTGTGGATTCTAGCATTGTTTACCCGGGAGCGATTGGGGAAGGAGCGACCTGGACCTTCGTCCCAGGCGTGAGGCTGCCCTGGCGATCGGGTGAATGAACAGGCGCGCGAGCCAAATCACTTGCCCGCATGTCGGCCAGGGCTCGATCTCGACTTGAGGAGTTACGAGTCCTTGGCGGCAAGCAACCGCGCACTTCAAAGTTTAGGAGGTGTGGCGATCGACGGATCAGACCACTTCGACCAACTCGATGGCTTCCTTGAAGTCGCACGTCTCGGAATTGCAGGAGTGGATGGTTCCTTGTCGTTTGGTGGTTTTTTCGAGCAGATAGCCTGCGCCGCACTTGGGGCAAGGCTTGTTAACCGGCTTGTACCACGCTGTGAAGTCACAAGCTGGGTATTGATCGCAGCCGTAGAACACCTTGCCGCGGCGCGATTTCTTTTCCACCAGTTCGCCTTTGCAGGTGGCTTTGGGACAGGCGATACCGATCGTCTTCTTCTTGACGTATTTGCATTCCGGATAGGCGCTGCAAGCTGTGAACTCTCCGTAGCGGCCATGCCTGATCACCAGGTGCTTGCCACATTGCGGGCACTTGTCTTCTAACACAACGTCGGGAACCGAGAGTCGGCCTGAACCGGCAGCCGCCAACTTCTTCGTGGTCTTGCACTCCGGGTATCCCGTGCAAGCCAGAAACTGCCCAAAGCGTCCGCGCTTGAGCGTCATGGGCCGCCCGCAGTTTTCGCAAAGCTCTTCGATTTGTTCTACCTCGGCTTTTCCATCGGTGCTGGCACTTTCCCTGGCGATCTCGCGTGTGCTCTTGCAATCCGGATAGGCTGAGCACGCCATGAACCGTCCGTGGCGCCCCCAGCGAATCACCATCGGACTGCTGCACTTCTCGCAGGTCTCGTCAGTGGGCTCCGGTTCTCGAATCACGCCCATGCGCTCGCCTGCTGTCTTGAGGTCTTCTTCGAACTTGCCGTAGAACTCTCTCAGCGCCTGGGTCCAGGCAAGCTTGCCCTCCTCGATCTCGTCGAGCTCTTCCTCCATTCGGGCGGTGTACTGAATGTCGAAAATATCTGCGAAGCTGGCAACCAGGACGTCGTTGATCACGAAACCGAGTTCGGTCGGAAGGAACTTGCCTTCCTGCTTGACCACATACTCTCGATCCTGAATGGTCGTCAGAATGGCTGCGTAGGTCGAAGGCCGGCCAATGCCTTTCTCTTCCAGCATCTTCACGAGCGTCGCTTCGGTGAACCGAGGAGGCGGCTGGGTGAAGTGTTGTTCAGGAAGCAGCTTGTTCAACTTCAGAATCTCGCCTTCCACCAGCGAAGGCAGCTTGTGTTCGAGTTCCTCGTCTTCTTCGTCCTTTTCATCCTTGCCTTCGGCGTACACCTTCAGAAAGCCTTCGAACTTCAACACGGAGCCGGTTGCCTTGAACAGGTAATCGCCAGCGCGGATCTCTACCGACGTCTGGTCGAACAGAGCCGGTTTCATCTGCGAGGCCACGAAGCGTTGCCAGATGAGCTTGTAGAGCTTGTATTCGTCAGGACTCAGATACTGCCGCACCTCTTCAGGATGGTAGCTGGTTGAGGTTGGGCGGATGGCTTCATGCGCATCCTGCGCATCTTTCTTGCTGCGATAGAAAACTGGCTTCTCGGGTAGGAACTCCTGGCCAAAGTTGCTTCCGATGTAGCTGCGTACGCCGGCCAGAGCGTCGTCGGAAACCCGTGTAGAGTCGGTGCGCATGTAGGTGATGAGCCCTACGCTTCCTTCGCCGCCCAATTCGACTCCCTCGTAGAGTTTCTGTGCCAGCATCATCGTCTTCTTAACGGAGAAGCGCAGCTTGCGCGACGCCTCCTGCTGCAGTTTGCTCGTGATGAAAGGCGGCACTGGATTCCGCTTCTTCTCGCCCTTCTTGACACTGTCGACGACGAAGCGCTCGTTCTGGAGTCGATTGACGATCGCTTGCGATTGAGCCTCGTTCTCAATCTCCAGGTTCTTGCCAAGGAACTTCTGCAGCGCAGCGTCGAAGGCTGGCGGATTGTGACCGGCGAGGTTGGCTGTAATGGTCCAGTACTCTTTGGCAACGAAAGCGCGAATCTCGCGCTCGCGCTCGACGACCAGGCGCAGCGCGACGCTTTGAACTCGTCCAGCCGAGGTGCCCCTCCGGACGTTTTTCCACAGCAGAGGACTGATCTTGTACCCGACCAGGCGGTCGAGGATGCGGCGAGCCTGTTGTGCCTCCACCAGCTTCGAATCGATGGCGCCAGCGTGCCGGAAAGCTTCCCTGACGGCTTTTTGGGTGATCTCGTTAAACAAGACGCGAAAGATCTTGCGTTTCTTCGAGTGAAGCTCTTCCGACAGATGCCAGCCGATCGCTTCGCCCTCCCGGTCCGGGTCCGTGGCGATGTAGATCGACTCGACCGCCTTGGCCGCGGCCTTGAGTTCGCGAATCACTTTCTCTTTGCCAGGAATGATTTCATAGGTAGGCTCGAACGCGTTCTTGAGGTCAACCCCCAGGCCTTTCTTGGGGAGATCGCGCACATGTCCCAGCGACGCCTTCACCGCGTACTCCGGCCCCAAGTATTTATTGATCGTCTTGGCCTTGGCAGGCGATTCGACAATGACGAGTGATTTAGCCATGTTTCCGAGAAAGGGCCCCAGCCTTTCGATTCTTGACCGCCAGAGTTCGAGTCGGCGTGTGCCTAGTCTAGAACTTTCTGACGAAACTCTTTCCCGGCAACTGCCGGACTTGGTCTTTCAGCTCCAGGTCGAACAGCACTGCCAATAGCTCCGACGAACTCATCTGCGACGTTTCCAACAGCCGGTCGATCGGCATGGCTTCGTCGGCGGGCAGCAATTCTAGCACACACTTTTCGGCGCTCGTCAAAACCATCGGGAAGAGGCCGGGCTGCGTGTCGGCGGCGGACCTTGCGAGAGGCGCCAGAATCTGTTCTTTCACCGGTCTTGGCAACTCTTCGACAATATCCTGCCAATCCTGCACGAGTTTTGCTCCTTGCTTGATCCAGAGATTCGGTCCGAAGCTTGTCTTCGACGTGACGTTGCCCGGCACGGCGAACACCTCGCGATTCTGTTCTAGTGCGAGTCGGGCAGTGATCAACGATCCGCTGAACTCGGCTGCCTCCACGAGGCAGGTTCCGAGTGCCAGCCCGCTGATGATGCGGTTTCGGATGGGAAAATTCTGCGGCGACGGACTAGTGTTCATCGGGAACTCGGAGATAACACAACCGTGAGCCTCGACCTGAGCTGCCAGCTTCTTGTTCTCCCGCGGATAAATGTGGCTGAGCCCGCTGCCCAATACCGCCACTGTCTTCCCTTTGGCTTCGAGAGCGCCTCGGTGAGCCGCTGTGTCGATGCCGCGCGCCAGCCCGCTGCAGATCGCCAGGCCGCGGCTTGCCAGCTCGCGCGCCAGCTTCTCAGCGACGTTCACTCCGTACGGCGTGGCCCGGCGCGAGCCAACGATCGAAACGCAATGGTGGTTGAGACACTCGATGTCGCCTTTGCAGAAAAGCACCAGAGGTGGATCGAAAATCTCTTTGAGCAGCTTGGGGTAGGAAGAATCGGCGAGTGTCAGGACTCGTGCGCCGCCTTGAAGACAGCTGGCAAGCTCGCTTTCAGCCTGGACGCGGCGTGTGCTCGACAACAGCATCCGGCCCACGACTTCAGGCACCCCATGAGCTGCCAGTTCCGTTACCGTTGCGCGCAAGATGGCTTCGGGCTGCCGGTAGGTGTCCAACAGTCGATGAACGCCACGGCAGCCCAAACCCTCAACGGAGGACAGAATCAAGTACTGCAGAGTCTCTTCGTGCATCGTTTGCGAGAACGCGGCTGAGACTATAGCGGTGCCAGTGGGTTGTCAAGGAACGCGGTGCGCCGATGGGCGCAGTGACGTTAGGAAACACAAGGATGGTGGCCGCGTCTCGTGTGCGTCACACCATCTCTTCCAGTGAGCCTGGCGCCTGGCTGAGCCGGAAGCTGTGAAAAAATTATTGAAAAAAGTCTTGACTAGCGATATAGCTATGATATACTGTCTCCCTCCTGGAATTCCTACCGGAGGAGACCGTCATGGGCCACCAGTCCAAAGTGCAGGTGATCGAACGCGGAGGCATCCAGCGCCCAGGACCCCGTCAAAGTC